>JASFGN010000123.1:0-7399 GCA_050123735.1 Desulfobacterales bacterium
TTAAGCCGATCATTAATTGTTTAGCTGCACCTAAGCCGCCAGATGATGCGGCATAACGCCCCACAGCCCTGGATATGTTTGAATTCCCTGTTTTTTGCGATACGATGTGATGAAAAGAATCGATTTGTTGCTGATTGAACCAATGGGCCGGGTCCTCCACCTCATAACGGGTCATATTGGCGTAGCCTAATACCGCCTCAATGCCGACATCAGGATAATTTTTGCTGATGTACTCCAAATAATTTTTTATCAGACGACTGCTGTATAAGGGTGTTTGTTCGTTCATGCCGTCAACTCGTGAAGCATTGCGCCTGGTTTATGCGTTTTCGCTGTCCGGTCACTTAATTTTGATAACCACATGCGCTCAATGGAGCCTTTTTCATGGCCCATACTATATTTTACCTGATTTTTACCCGGCAGCACAAGGCTAAAGAATTATTTGCAATGATTGCTTCAGGATATGGTTTCTAATGGGTTTCATCCGACGGATGTACAATTTCGGATGCCGGCACCAGGAGAACCTGTTTTTGCAGATCCGGCAACTTTTCCCGCAAAATCTTTAGAGTGGTTACATGCGGATGCAGAATGCCCACTGCCTGACCGTTATGTCTGGCAATCCGAATTAATTCCTTTATTTGCTTGCGAATAAAATCCGGGGTCGGCTCATGGTCGAGAAAAACATCCCGCTGGGCGAAAGGGATCTGAAACAGGCGTGCCGATGGCTCGCACAAGGAATCCGCCGACGTGCGACTGTCAATAAAATAAAGGCCCCGTTGCTTTAAAACCGAAAATATTTGATATAGCTGTGTCGATTCAGCCGTCAACCTGGAACCCATGTGGTTATTGACACCTTTAACATTCGGCAGCGTATTGAGGTTTTTATCAAGCTGCGCAATCAGTTCATCAGCCGACATCGAGGCCAACAGTGTTCCAGGACCGGGGTCGATGTTGGGATACTCATTCGGCTCCATGGGCAGGTGCAACATGATTTCCAACCCGTTTGATTCTGCGAGGCGAACGATTGTTTGTTGAAAGGGGCTATGGGGCAAAATCGAAAATGTCAGGGGCACATTTAACTGGGCAAATTTCTTGGCAATTTTTTTGTCGTAACCCATATCATCGATGATGAGCGCCACCAATGGCAAGGATTTACCGACCCCCGGTTTTGGAATTTTCTTTTTAACCGCTGTTCTGGCAGGCGGGAGTGGCTCTTTGGGATAAATCTCATAAGTCGGTTTTTGTTTCACAACCGGCGCTTTGGCCGGTGGTGATGTAGTTGTCTTTGGCGGTGGGGCAGCGGTTTTGGGTGGGGCCAGGTAATAGAGCAATAAACCAATCGCGAAGACCCCCAGTGCCAGAAGGGCCAGGCCGGACAGCGCCCTTAACAGGGGACTTTTTAGAGAGGATTTTTTCCGTGGCTTTTTAGATCGTCTTTTTTTGCGGGTTGGTCTTCGTTTAGCCATTTAAGCTTTTAAAGATGTCATAACTGTTCAGGATTTCAAGCGCACGGACAACCTGATTATCGGTCATGAGCCGATCGCGATCCAGAGGACCGACCCTAAACTGCATTTCCTGAGTTTGATTTTCTTCAATTTGTTTCTTATCTTTTTCAGGTGTGGCTTCAAGATGATTTGCCAGGTCTTTTTCCTTTAACAAACCCTCTTCCTGGGATTCGCTGGGATCGATGCTTCTATGCTGTAAAACGATGTCCGGTTCAATTCCTTTGGCCTGAATGGATCTTCCATTGGGCGTGAAATATCTGGCAATGGTTAATTTTACCCCGGAGCCGTCTCGCAATGTTTCTACAGTCTGTACGGAGCCTTTGCCAAAGGAAGTCGTGCCCAGTATCAGCGCTCTTTTTTGGTCTTGCAGCGCACCCGCCACGATTTCGGAAGCACTGGCGCTGCCAGCGTTGATCAGAACAACCAGCGGGTATTTTCGAGTTTCTGTATCTGGCGTGGCCATATACACTTTTGTATTCTTTTTGTTTCGTCCTTCGATCGATAGGATTTTGCCATCATCCAGAAAAAGATCGGTTACCTGAATGGCCTGATTCAACAGGCCGCCGCCGTTGTTTCTTAAATCCAGGACAAGTCCTTTAACAGGAACATCGCCGGATTCCATTTTATGCAAAGCCTCTTCAAGCTCTTTAGTGGTGCTGCCCGAAAATTGTGATAGTCGGATGTAGACGTAGCCCGGTTTGAGCTCAATGGCTTTTACACTAACAATTGGAATAACATCCCGTACCAGCTCAAAATCAAGCGGTTCTTTTTCTCCCTGGCGAACGATCGTCACCAAAACCTTGGTGCCCTTGGGACCTCGCATCATATTGACGGCCTCGCGCAAATCTTTTACCTGTTTGCCGTCAACTTTTATAATTCGGTCCTGGGCGATGATTCCGGCTTTATCTGCCGGGGTATCTTCGATGGGTGAAATTACGGTGACAAACCCATCTCGCATGGTGATATGTATCCCGATACCGGTGAATTTTCCTTTGGTATCAATTTGCAAATCCTCAAATGCTTCCGGCGGCATCAGGGTTGAGTGTGGGTCCAGGCTACTTAGCATACCCTGGATCGCTTTCTCAATCAGCTCTTTGGATTCAACCTTATCCACATATTCTTTTTCAATCAATTCAATGACATCGGCAAATATCTTGAGCCCCTCATAGGATTCTTCATTTTTAGCAGCAAGGTCACCGAAAAAACCGGCTCCGATCGTCCATAAAACCACGGCGCTGACCATGATCATCCAAAGCTTAATGTTAGGCATCTTTTTTAATTTCATTTATATACTCCTTAAAAATGTTCTCTCACAAACGCACCGTGATCACAAATATTTTTTGCCGATCTTTGGCAACAGGCCCGGCAGCTTTACGTGAGATAATCAATCCTTACCATCATTTGGCTTATACGAGCAACCCCGCAATTGCTTTATAAGCAATTGCGTTTGTCACAAATAAAGTTAACCCGATTCAATCCATTGCATCGGATCCAACGGTTTTCCATGGTGCCGGACTTCAAAATACAGTTTTGGGCCGCTGATAGAGCCGGTATCTCCAACGGTGGCAATCACTTCCCCCCTTTCGACAGAATCCCCGCTGGATTTAAACGCTTCCTCGATATGCGCATAGACCGTATAATAGTTGTCTCCATGGTCTATAATAATCATGTTTCCGTATCCTTTAAACCAATCGGCATAAAGGACTTTTCCGTCATAAACGGCCTGAATGGGCTCGCCTCTATCGGTTTGAATCTCAATACCGCTGCGAAAGTTTAACACCTGATAGCGGGTATTTTTAAACTCACCGAAAAGACTTACTATTTTACCCTTTACCGGCAGTTTAAGCAAGCCTTTATATGCGCCAAATGATTCACCGGTTTGATATTCATCTGGTATCCCCAGATGATCTCCGGTCCCTAAATTTTTTATCTTTTCATCTAAATCCCGGGCCGCCTGTTTCAAAGATTCGATAGCGGCCAGCTGGGCGGACTTTTCTTTGCGCACATAGGCAAGCAATTGGGAGCGTTCCTTAAGCTCAGTGGCCATGCGATTGATATGTTTCCGGTAGGTATCGGATTGGCGGCGTTTTTTATTTCGATTGGCCTCCAATTGTGAGCGCACAATCTCAAATTCCCGCCGGTTGTTCACCAATTCTTTGATAACCTGTTCGTCCCGGGCCAGGATTTGCTCAATGGCTCTTTTGCGCTGGAGTAACGCTTGCAGATTTTCAGCCGAAGCCAATACCTGGAATTTTCCCAGCCGGTTCAATTTATAGAGTGCCACCAGGCGTTTGGCTACATATTGCTCATTGGCCTTTATCTGTTGAGCGAGATTCTCAGAAGCCGCCGTTGAATCTGCTATCATCCTATTGAGACGTTCGATTTCGCGGCTGAGGCCTGCGGTCCGTTTGCGGGAGCGATCTAATTTTCGATCCGCTCGGTTTAGCTGTTGAATAATATCGCTTTCCTTATGGGTAAACTTTTGAATTTTGGCTCTGCCTTTTTCGATTTCGCGACTGATATCCTGCGCCTTTTTTTTATACGCATCAATCGGCACGTCCGATTCCTGCGCCATTATCAGAGGTCTGGCTGCAAGGATCAAAAGGCATCCCGCCAACAGGCAAAGATTTCGCATCTCCTTGACCTTTTTAGCAAAACGGTCGTTCGTGGAAGTCATTTAGCCACTAAAAAAAATATCACGAAAACACCAAATAGAAAAGGCACGACATTTTTTTCGGGATCTTTTTCTTTCGTGCGCTGGTGTTAAAAATGTCTGTTGAATATATGGTATTGAGCTATGCTTTTAAATACTGCTTGAGTGATATGTAAGCACCAAACCATCCGACCAGCATGCTGAACAAAACGATCATTCCCAGCGCCAGTGGCGATAAAAATCGAATGGTAAACAGGCCGGAAAAAGACCCGGGTTCGATACGGGAGGCCATATACCCGTAGGCCGTCAATAAGATGGCCAAACCAATAATCGCACCGGCGGCACCCTGCATCAGCCCCTGAAAGTAAAATGGGACCTTGATAAAATGCTCTGCCGCGCCCACCAGGCGCATAATCTCAATTTCGTCCCGTCTGGAATAGATGACCAGGCGGATGGTATTGGCCACGATAAACACGGCTGCCATGAAAAAAATCCCACACATGGTATAGCCGGCCAGTGTGAACAAATTAAAAACCTGGCTAAAACGTCCAAGCCACTGCTGCCCGTATTCTACTTCTTGAACCGCATCCAGGGCTTCAATTTGGGTGGCCAGGGCCTCCAGTTTTTCCCAGCGCTGAAATTTGACATCTAATTCGGTTTCAAATGCATCGGGCAGGGGGTTTTTGTCCAGATTTTCAAAAAGAGATGCCTGTCGTTTCATCTGAGATTTTAATTGCCGCAATGCGGCTTCTTTTGAGATGAACCGTATGTCTTTGACACCCTCGAGAGATTTGATTTGACGACCCACCTCCGGCATCTCTGACGGTACAACCTCCGGTTTCACATAGACCATGATCCGCAGCCCTTTTTTCCAGAAATTCATCATATCCCTGGTATTGATAAAAAACAGAATAAAGGTGCTGACAATCAGGATGGATAGTGAAATGGTCAATAGGGTAATGAGATTTAACAACCGGTTGTTGCGAAAGTCTTCAAGGGCTCTTTTAAAAAATAGAATTAGCATAATGTTTTTCGATGATGGCCGATCCTTCCAATCTCCCCTCTTTTAAATACAGCACGCGTCCCCCGATTTTGCGAATGAGCGTTTTATCATGTGTTGCGATAACGACAGTCGCGCCCCGGATGTGAACTCCATGGAGCAATTTCATAATGGTTTCGGCAGAATCGTCATCGAGGCTACCGGTGGGTTCATCGGCCAGTATGATTTTAGGATCCCCGATAATGGCACGCGCAACTGCCACTCGTTGCTGTTCACCCCCGGACAAACTTGGCGGAAGGGCGGTTTGGCGATCTTCCATGCCGACCAATCGAAGCACGCCGTTGACTCTTTTGTGTATCAAGCGCCTTTTCTTCCCCGCAGCTTCGAGCACCAGCGACACGTTATCAAAAACGCTTCGGCTGGCAATCAGTTTGTAATCCTGGAAAATAATACCGAATTTTCTGCGCAGCAATGGCCAGCGATTGCGAGGAATGCGGGAAAGATTCATTCCATCGATCAAGACTTGACCTTCCGATACCGGTTCAGCCAAATACAGCAGCTTGAGCAGCGTCGTTTTTCCTGCTCCGCTGGCGCCGGTTAAAAAGACAAAGTCATTTTTAAAAATATCTAGCGAAATATCAATCAGGGCTTTTTTGGTACCGTAATTGCGATGAACATGGAACATCCGGATTATGGGGCGTTTCGCATCTGTATCAATCATTCCATCACTTCCTGCCCCATCGCACGGTAAAGGGTGGCTTTTGCAATCTTAAAATTATACAGGGCGTTAAAATAATTGGTCAGGGTATCGGATAGCAATGTCTGGGCATCCAGTACATCGGTCGTGGTGGCCACCTGTTCTTTAAACCGTTCCTGGTTTATACGAAAATTTTCTTTGGCTTGCTCGATGGCTTTTTCAACGGTGATGATGTTTTTTTCGCTTTCGCGGGTCCGCAGATAGGCTGTTTTAACCTCCAGTTCAATGTTGTCAATGATTTGTTCCCGGCGATATTGCGCCTGGGAAAGACGGTGCAATTTTTCTCTAACGCCAAAGTGGGTTCGACCCCATTCCCAAAAGTCCCACTCGGCGGTGGCCCGAATATTCCAGCTACTCGCATCCGAGATGCCTTCGCCGCCGCCGACTTCCCAATCATCACCGCTGCGGATGTATTCTCCTCTTAGATTGACTGAAGGCATGTAGTCCTTTTTGGCCAGTTCAACCTCTTTTTCAGCAATTTCAACGTCGAGGTCTGCCACGGTGATTTCAAGCCGGTTATTGGTGGCCGCATTCAGACAGTATTCGAAATCATGCACAAATGGCGTATAATCGAGGATGTCCTGCAGCTCCACCGGTGCATTGACCCGTCGCCGCAGGAGTATATTGAACTGGGATTTGGCGATCGCTAGATCATTAAGTGCCACAATATGGTCCTGTCGGGCATTGGCCAGCGAGGCCTGGGACTCCAGTAAATCATTAAGCGGGGACATTCCGACCTCGTAAAAATTTTCTGCAACCTCTTTCTGGGCAGCGATCTGGTTCACCCGCTGTCTGGCAACATCCATTAGTTTTAACGCTTTTAAAACCGTGTAAAAGGCGTTCTTGGCATCCAGTATCACATCCTGTCGCGTGATCCGTTCGCTAAATTCAGCTGCGTCTAAGCCCATGTCAGCGATTCGATATTGATTAATCAGCGAAAACCCTCTGAATATCGGCTGGTTAAAGGAGGTCACAAATGTATATTCATCATCGGGACGAACGACAAAATCCGGGCCGGGCCCAAGTCCTGTCAGTTGCTGGGTTTGTTCCCTGTTACGATGGACATAGTCATAGGTGGAGCTGAGCGTCGGGAAAAACTGGGTGATGCTTGCCTTGCGGTTTTCTTGAGCGGCCCTGACTTCTTCCTGGGATTGTTTCAAGTTTAAATTGGCATCAATTGCCATTTTAATTGTATCAGCCAGAGAAAAAACCTCAGGTGGATCATCAGCTTTAGTAACCGCCGGTAAGAGCAGGAGGGTTGCACCGAGTACAAATAAAAATAGATTCCAAAGAAACCTGTTTTCTAGTATCATCTGTCATCCTCTATGAAATGAAATGCGAAGCATTTTACGGATACGAATTGACCGCCTGTGATTTTACTGTTACAAATCTCGGTGAGTTCAGGGAGTGCCTTTCCGGGTTTTCCTTGCTTAAAGCCTCCGCTATACCCCATTAACAGGCTTCTTTTTATTTAGTGGAGGCTTTTT
>JASFGN010000124.1:0-7365 GCA_050123735.1 Desulfobacterales bacterium
CATTTTGTAAATAGATTGCATTAACCTGATAAAACGGAGCAAAAAAACTATACAATATAGCTGAATTATGATAAATGACTCGAAATTTTACCGTAAAATGGAGGTAGACGTGAAGTCATATTTGGTCAAAGATCTAATGGTGCCGCTTTCGGAATATGCCACCGTGACCGAAGAGGCAACCCTATACGAAGCCGTCCTGGCTCTGGAAAAAGCCCAGGAAAATTTTGAAGACAAGCATTCCCGCTATCGCCATCGGGCAATTCTCATCCTGGATAAAAACAGTCATGTTATCGGTAAACTCAGCCAGCTCGATGTGCTTAAAGCCCTGGAACCCAAGTACCAGAAAATGATGCAGGGAAAGGGTTTGCAGCAGTATGGATTTGCAAAAAAATTTGAGCAATCCATTCTGGAGGAATTTAACCTTTTTGCCAATCCGCTAGATGATATCTGCCGCAAAGCCGGAGAACAAAATGTCAAAGAGTTTATGTATACCCCCACCCAGGGGGAATATGTCGCCGAAGATGCAACGCTGGATCTTGCAATCCATCAACTGATCGTCGGTCACCATCAATCTTTGCTGGTGACCCGTGGCGAAAAAATTGTGGGCATTTTACGTTTGACCGATGTGTTTGCCGCAGTGTTCCATAAGATGAAGGAGTGTTTTTAATTATAAGCCCTGAAGCATCTGGCAGATATCCAGCCATATCAAATCGTAATTTCAAGGGATAGAGGAGGATTCTTTCAGTGACAGAAAATATTGCTGCAACGAGAAATTTCGACTGGAAAAAGACCGGATTTCTTCTCCTGGGAATTGTCCTTTTTACGGTGGTCTATCTATCACCTGCCTGGCCCGACGCCGTCGATCCCATGGGCAAGAATTTTCCGCTGAGCCGGGAAGCCAAGGGAGCCATTGCGGTGTTTCTGCTGGCTGCCACCTGGTGGGTTTTCGAAGTGGTGCCCATCGGTGTGACCAGCCTGGCCATCGGCGTATTGCAGGCCATGTTTCTGATCCGCCCGGCCAGAGACGCTTTTACCGATTTTATGGTGCCTTCGGTCATGTTTATTTTTGCCTCGATCATGATCGGGCTGGTATTCACCAAGACCGGGCTGACCAAGCGTCTGGCGTACAAAATGCTGATTATCGTCGGTGAAAAAACCAGCATGATCTACCTGGGCTGTTTCATCGTGACGTCGGCCCTGACGCATATCATGGCGCACACGGCGGTGGCAGCCACCATTTATCCCCTGTTGATATCGATTTATGCGCTCTACGGGGAGGGCGACAAGAAAACCAGGTTCGGCAAGGGGCTTTTCATCGGCATGGCCTACGTGGCCGGCGCAGGCAGTATCGTCACCCTGCTGGGCGCCGCCCGCGGTGCCGTGGCCCTGGGCTTTTTCAAGGAAATCATGAACCAGGAGATCACCTTTTTCCAGCTGACCTGGTATATGTTCCCCATCGGCTGGCTCATGACATTGGCATTATGGGGCTTTTTCATGGTGTTTTTCAAACCAGAAAAGGCGACCATCCCCGGTTTGCGGGAAAAGGCCCAGCAGCTCAATGCGGAGATGGGACCCATGACTCGCAACGAGATAAAGGCGGCCGTTATCGTGGGTGCCTGCATTCTTACCATGGCAGCCAAGCAGTTCCTTCCCGTCCTTGAGCCCGTCGACAAAACCGCCATCATTCTGGTATCGACCATCCTGTTTTTTATCACCGGCATCATGGATATCGACGACCTGGAAGCCATCCCCTGGAACATTATTCTGCTGTTCGCCGGTGCGATGAGTATCGGCAACTGCCTGTGGCAAACCGGCGCCGCCAGCTGGATGGCGGTCAACTGGCTGGCCATGTTCCAGGAGGCCCACTGGTTCGTGTTCGTCATGAGCATCGCCTTTTTCGTCATGGTCATGACCAACGTCATTATGAACGTGGCCGCCATCGCCATATCGCTGCCCGTTGCGCTGGTCATCGCCCCTTACCTGGGGGTTGCCGGCGAGGTGATCCTTTTTGCAGCCCTGGTCACCGCCGGGATGCCGTTCTTGTTGCTGGTAGGTGCCGCCCCCAACGCGATTGCCTACGACTCCGGGTTGTTTACGACTGCTGAATTCTTTTTATACGGCATCCCCGCCAGTATCATCCTGATGATCGTCACCGGATTTGCTGTCTTTGTGCTCTGGCCGATGATGGGAATGCCGGTATTAACGGGCGGATAACGACGAATCAGAATGGATATAACCTCATTTTTAAGGATTGGAAAAAAAGTTTATCATGAATCAGCTTGAAAAATTATTTGATCGTATCATCGGCAAAGTCAATATCAGTTTGAGAGAATTTAATTTCGACGCTGCGCAATATCTGAAGTATCTTGAAAGCTATATCCCAATAAAGCAATTGATCAAATTCTATGCGTTCTACGGGGTGACCTCCCAGCATCCCTTCAATTTTCACTTCAGCCGCTCAAACCTGGCCGGCAGTTATTTTTTGGGCAACTGCATGGTCGACAGCGCGATTCTCTATAAAAGTGACATCCGGGGCGACGAACTCAAATCCAAAGGAGATACCATCAACTATCAGGGCGTTGATTATACCCTGGACCTCGATGAGAAAATCCGGATCCTGGACAGTATTCTGATAAAAACACTGGTGCACGCCAATTCCTGCGATCCGGCCAACCCTGAATTGTTTCTGATTAAAAATACGGCCTCAACACCCTATGTAAACATTCACGGGTCATCAGTGGAAGGTTGTTTTCTGGGGCCTTTCGCAACCGCCGACCTGACGCGTCTTTATGCATGTGTCCTTGGAACCTATTCCTATATACAGGCCGGAGAAATGTGGAAACAACAGGTCGGCAACGGTCGCATCTGGATCAAAAACAGTGATGTTTTCGAATTCACCTATCGCCACGCTCCCAAAACACTGGATCGATACATCAATTTCAAAATCGGCCGGCAACCAAGCGGTATTTTCATCGATTTTATCCGCACGTACAAAGAAGAATTTCAGCGGATATTTAACTCCGTGAATTTGAAAACACCTGCCATGGTCCCAAAGTCAGCTTCATTAAATCGCTATGCAGTCGTCAGACCCAAAACGCACATCGGTGAAAACGTTCTGGTAGCACAAAGAGCCTATCTGGAGAACTCCTTTCTGGGTGACGGAGCGAATGCCCAGGAAAACTGCTACATCATCAATTCACACCTGGCAGGCAAAAATGTAACGGCTCACGGAGCCAAAATCGTCCACAGCCGTCTGGCAAAAAATGTTTTTGTCGGGTTTAACTCTTTTTTGCGGGGAACCGCGGACTGTCAGCTCCACATCGGCCAGGGCAGCGTCGTTATGCCCCATACGATTATCGACCTCAGAAAACCCGTGTCCATCCCGGCCGATCACCTGGTCTGGGGCTACATCCAAACACCGGAAGACCTCAAATACCACTCTTTATCTCTGAAAAAACTCGCCACGGTTCGCCGTCAGCTGAAGGTCAAAAACATGGAATTTCGAGGGGATGGCGGCGCTTTTGTTAAATCCTTTCGGCACCGTATCCAGCATATACTTGAAGTCAATGGGGCATACTTTGATGGCAAGAAAAATAAAGGGCACGCCCAGCGGGAACAAAACATTTCTTTCAACATAATCCAGCCTTACCCGATGGGTCCCAAAAGAGGCCTTTTCCCAACCCTGGATATTCAGCCTTGAATAGGCTCGAAAATTTCTGATTTCTATTTCAGTCCGTCAGCATCTGCGCTCTATTGAGCTATTGCCAAATAGCGGGGCGGATGGGGTGGTTTCAACTTGACATGGCCTCCCCATAAGATATATCTATTTTGATCATATGCTCGATTAAAAGAATAAATTTAGTTAAGCAGATCATCAATTAAAAAAGGAGGTCATGTCATGAAAAAATCAGGATTGTTTTTGGTGTGTGGTATTATCGCTGTTTTTCTTCTGGCTGGAATTGCTGCCGCAAAGGAAACGGTGGTGGTGTATACCTCACTGGAAACTGAAGAAGTTGTCGAATACCTCAAAGCGGCCGAAAAAGACCTGCCCGATCTGGATATCCAGGCAATTCGACTCTCCACCGGAGAATTGGGTGCCCGTATGCTGGCCGAAAGAGACAATCCCCAGGCCGACTGCATCTGGGGCTGGGCGGTCACCAACATGTCGGAATTTGTACCCAAAGGCATGCTGGTGCCCTATAAACCAAAAGGCTGGGACAAGATTCCGGCGAACTTCAAAGACCCTGAAGGCCACTGGACCGCCATCGACCTTTACGCCGCCGCATTGGTGCCCAACACAAAAGTTTTAGAGGAAAAAAATCTGCCGATGCCAAAAGGCTGGAATGATCTGTTGAACCCGGTCTACAAAGGCATGCTGATTATGCCGAATCCGGCCAGTTCCGGCACCGGTTTTTTACAGGTGGCCAGCCTGCTGGTCCTGATGGACCCGGATTATAAGACCAAGCCCGTAGAACAGAACAAAGCATGGGATTTTCTGAAAAAATTGGATCAAAACATGGGCCAGTACATCAAAAGCGGCTCCAAACCGGCCAAACTGACGGCCGCCGGGGAATATGCGGTGGGCTGCTCGTTTGCATTCGTCTATTCTTCCTTAAAAAGGCAAGGCTCTCCGGTAGCACTGGTGATGCCCGAGGAAGGTGCCGGGTATGAGCTCGAAGCCAACGCCCTGCTCAAAGGCGCCAAACACGAAGCCGCTGCCAAGAAATTTTTGGACTGGGCCATCAGTGAAGGTGCCATGAAGGAATACGCCAAATTCAAGCTGGGAGTTACCTATCCGGGTATTCCCGGGCCGAAAGATTTGCCCGCCCTGGAAACGATCAAGCTGGCCCCGATGGATTTTCCGTGGCAATCTGAAAACCGATCCAAAATCCTGGACGTCTGGCAGAGCCATTTCTTAAGATAAGCAGGTAAATGTTACGATTAAAAACTTCATAAATCCTCCCCCGGGGAGGATTTATGAAGTTTTGTCTTTCAACGGACCTTTTCATGGAAACTACCTCCAAACAGATGGTTTTGAAGAATATCAGTAAACATTTCGGCGAGCTGGTGGCCGTCAAAGATGTGGATCTGGTGATCGCGCCCGGAGAGTTCGTTTGCTTTCTGGGCCCCAGCGGCTGCGGTAAAACCACTCTTTTGCGGATCATTACCGGCTTTGAGCAGCAGACGACCGGGGATGTCATCTATGACAGCAAGATCATCAATGACGTCATTCCACAAAAACGGAATTTTGGGATTGTTTTTCAGTCCTATGCCCTGTTTCCCAATATGACCGTGCACCAGAATGTGGCCTTTGGTTTAAAAATGCGTAAAATGCCCGCCAGGCTGATCGATGAACGCGTCAGTGAAATTCTCCAGCTGGTGGGACTGGCAGACTGGGAGGGGCACTATCCTTCCCAATTGAGTGGGGGCCAGCAGCAACGCGTGGCCCTGGGGCGGGCGCTGGCCATCAAGCCCAAAGTCCTGCTGCTGGACGAACCCTTGAGCGCTCTGGATGCCAAAATTCGAATCCGCCTTCGCACCGTTATCAAAAAGCTGCAGGAGGAACTGGGCATCACCATGATCTACGTCACCCACGACCAGGAGGAAGCCCTGGCGCTGGCGGACCGGGTTGCCATCATGCGCGACGGTGAGATCAGACAGATCGGCTCACCCTGGGAGATCTATAAAAAGCCCAAAACCAGTTTTATCGCCGAGTTTGTGGGAACATCCAACTTTATCACCGGAGAAAAAATCAACGGCAAGGTCCGGTTTGGCCGTCTCGAGCTGGCCGTAAGCGATCTCGATGATTCCGAAAAAGGGAGGGTATACCTGGCGATCCGACCTGAAAACATAGAGCTGGTGGATGAAGCCGCCCCCCCTGAAAAATACCTGCCTTCCAATGTGGTTGAGGTCGAAGCCGAGGTCATTAATTTTCTGGGAGCTGTCGTCAGGGTCACGTTTACCCTGGAAGATGAAGAAATGCTGGTGGACATATCCGAAAAGGAATTTGAGCGTCTGGGGCTAAAGCGAAAGGATAAATTTAAACTGTATTTCCCGCCGGATGAATTTCATCAATATTCGGAGCTGTTTAGAAAACTTATATAACGCCTTATTATTTATTTTGCTTAAGCAATATGGAACCAACTGCATCAGCTTCCGGAACCTCGCAATACGGTGTTTCTGCCGTCCGGATGGAGGTGGATCGATTCATTGTGCCCACCGTCACGATTTTCATCGGGCTGATTCTGTGTTTTTTTATGCTGTTTCCGCTGTCGGCTATTCTCAAGATGAGTTTCTTCAAAGGCGGCGAGTTTGCCCTGGCCAATTTCACCCTGGCCAATTTTCAGAAATATTTCACGACCGCCTATACCCTCAGAGCGCTGTGGCACAGCCTGTATGTGTCGGTGGCCACCACCATCATTGTTACAATTATCGTGTTCTTCTACGCCTATGCGATGACCCGCACCACCATCCGCGGAAAGACCTTTTTCCGCAATGTGATCATGCTGCCGCTCATAGCGCCCTCAATCGTGCAGGCCCTGGCGCTGATTTATCTGTTCGGCCGCAACGGTTTGATTACGGCCCATCTGTTGAAAACCGACTGGAATATTTATGGTGCCACCGGCATCATTGTTTCAGAGGTTTTGTATTGCCTGCCGCATGCGTTTGTGATTCTGTACACGACCCTGTCGGCGGTGGATATCCGGCTGGATGAGGCGGCTGAAAGTTTAGGGGCATCTCCTTTTAAGGTGTTTACCCGCATCACGGTGCCGTCTGCTAAATACGGCATCTTCAGCGCGGCTGCCCTGACCTTTAATCTGACCATTACCGATTTCGGCAATCCGGTGGTTATCGGTGCCGATTATAACGTGCTGGCCACAGAAATCTATGCCCAGGTCACCAATCTCTATCGCTTTGACCTGGGCGCCACCATCAGTATTATTTTACTGGTGCCCTCGCTGATGGCCTTCATGTTAAATTATTACATCTCCCGCAAAACATTTTCGATGATCAGCGGGGCGGCACGGCCCGTGATTCCGCCCTCACGGCCGTTGAAAAAAATTTCCTACTCGATTTACTGCAGTCTGGTGACGTTTGCCATCTTCATGGTATTCGCCACCGTTATCATCGGCTCTTTTGTTAAAACGTGGCCATATGATTGGTCGCTAACATTCAAGCATTATAATTTCCCGTCCATCGGCGGATATTCGGCCATCTGGACCAGCGTCTGGGTGTCTCTAATTGTGGGAATTGCCGGCGCTTTCATTACGCTGGTGGCCGGCTACGTCATGGAAACGCGCAGGCCGTTCATGAAACAGACCATTTATCTGTTGTCAGTGATGCCGGCAGCCATCCCCGGTCTGG
>JASFGN010000125.1:0-7357 GCA_050123735.1 Desulfobacterales bacterium
TTCGAAACTCGAAACAAAATCAAATATCAAATGACCAAAATCAAAATATTTGCTGTTTTGAAAATGGGAATTTCTGATTTTAGCATTGTTTCGGATTTCGTGCTTCGAATTTCTTGCTTGATTTCTATGGCTTTGCTTTAATCGTTATGGACGCCAGGTATTAATTCAAAGCTTCGAGTGCATATAAAGCAGCCCCAATGGCTCCGGTAAGCTGCGGGTAGTCCGGCACGAGAATTTCGTGACCGATCATTTCTTCGGCCATTTTGACCATATAGGCATTGTGGGCCACCACACCGCCGGTCATGACGACCTTTTCCGTAACAGCATCCATTTCAAGGACGCGTTTGATCATTGAATAGTAAACACCTTTGACAATATCCGGCAGTTTTTTGCCCTGGCGAATATTTTCCAGAACCTCGGTTGCCGAAAATACCGTACAAAAACTGCCCAATTTGACCATATTATCCGATTGACTGGCGAGAGCGTTCATTTCTTCCAGGGAGACATCCAGGCGCATAGCCATTTCTTCCAGAAAAGCGCCCGTTCCGGCGGCGCATTTACGATTCATTTTAAACCCGGTGCGCTTGCCCGATGCGTCGAGCTTAATGATTTTATTGTCCTGCCCGCCGATATCAATAATGGTGCTGGCAAACGGAAAATATAAAAAACACCCTTTGGCGTGACAGCCAATTTCTGTTTTGGTATCCCGGGCATACGACACATTATTGCGGCCGTATCCGGTTGAAATGGTATTTTTGATATCACTTTTTTGGGTACCGGCCATTTTTAAGGCCATTGCGAGGCAGGTATCGGCAGTAGCCGTAAAGTCGGTACCGGATTTTTTAACGGCATGACCCATCAGGTTTTTACGACTATCGAGGATGGCAACTTTGGTGCGTGATGCCCCCACGTCGACACCGGCGAAACATATTTTTGACTTTGTCATATTTGATCAAAGATTGAGCAGAGAGCGGCCCGGCCTCTTATTAACGAATGTAAAAAAATGTATAACAAAATACTGCCGGCATTTTGTTATTTTGACTCTAATCCCTTTACCAGAGCGCTGAGGGTGTGATTATACGGTGTCTGGGTTGCTGTGCGCGCGCCGTATTCGACGAACTTGCCGTTGATAAAATCAATTTCCGTGCGTCGACCGGCTTCGATATCCATTAACATAGACGGCTTATGGTCGCCGGCATTGCGCATGTATGTCATGGCATGGGGATAAAAATCCCAGCCCAGATCGATTTCATTGGCGCGTGCGACCTGGATGCATTCCTTTACCAGCGCATCGACAATCTGGTAGACGATGGGATCGTTCATTGCGCGCGACATGGTCAAACCGGTTACCGCGCACACCGGATTCATGCAAGCATTCATAACGCTCTTGCGCCAGACCATTGAAATGATGTTTGCGGTGTGTTCGGTTTCAAGCCCACACTTGCTCAGCGTATCGGCAATGGCAATGGCCGCATCACGGGATTGAGGGTCCAGTTCCTGAATGTAATGCGGCGGGTGGTGAAAGGGAACTTTGACATGGGCCGGCCCCGCCAGACCGCATCCGTAATTGACGACGGCGCGCATCACATCAGTCTTGCCCAGTGTCTTCGCCAGTTCCAATTCGGTATCAATACCGTTTTGCCAGCTGACAATGGCCATGCCCGCTTTGTGAAAGCCTTCAATGGCCGATGCAATCAACGGCAGGGCATTGGCTTTGACGGTGATAAAGATCACATCCGGGTCGTAGTCAGCTATTTCATCAATGATTGTGCAAGTTCGGGTGACCTTGTGCTGCATATTTTCGGCGCCTTCGAGAATAATTCCGGGATCCAGAGCCGGCGCCAGAAGATCCGGGATGACATCACAAAGAGTGACCTCATAACCGCCTTTGGCCAGAAAGCAAGCAACAATGCATCCCACCGGCCCGGCCCCGACCACCGCAAACGATTGGGGACTAAAATTGGACGCGTCGCTCATATCACATCTCTCCATTAATTATGTTGTTAACGAAGCTAAATATCATATAACCCTTACACTGAGTAACAGCTACATTCTTTTTAGAAAAAATCCGAATATTGAATTTCGAAATACGAAACAATGACCATAATTTCAAATTCGAATGTCCAAAACTGTGTTTTGAATTTCGGTCTTTTCAGATTCGAATTTCGTATTTAGCTTCCAGTGGCTACATCTGCCGTTTAGGACGTTCGTCTATGACACGCACGGCTTTGCCTTCGCTGCGGGTTATGGCTTTCGCATCGACCAGTTCCACATTGACGCCAATGCCCATATTACCTTTAATATGGCCTGCTATTTTGCCTTCGATTTCATACCTTCGATCTTCACCGGCTTCATAAATTTCTCTTTTGCCCTCCACCCGAATGCTCAGATGGTCCAGATATCCTTTTTTACTCACCACCAGTTGATATTGCGGTTCGACTTCTTCAATTTCCAGCAGAAGCGCCTCAATTTGAGAAGGAAAGACATTTACACCGCTGATGATAAGCATGTCATCGGAGCGGCCGTAGATTTTGTCCATGCGGATGAAGGTTCGTCCTTCGTAGCCGGGCTCGCGCCACAGGCGCGTAATGTCTTTCGTGCGGTAACGAATCATGGGCATGGCGCGGCGCTGCAAAGAGGTGAAAATGAGCTCACCTTTTTCTCCTTCCGGCAGGGGTTCCAGGGTCTGTGGATCGACGACTTCAGCCAGGAAATGATCTTCATTGATGTACAGACCGTTTTGATCCGCCGCGTCATATGCCACACCGGGCCCGCAAAGCTCGGTTAAGCCGAACGCTTCCTGGGCTTTAATTCCCATGCGTTCCTCGATCTCCTGCCGCATGGCCTCGGTCCAGGGTTCGGCGCCAAAAACCCCGACCCGTAGCGGCAGTTTACGAATATCGACCTTGATCTCTTCAGCGCGTTCGGCAATCGTCAGGGCATAGGATGGTGTCGCAAATAAAACGGTCGATCCAAAATCCTTCATGATGGTGATCTGGCGTTCGGTCATTCCCGCTCCAGTGGGCACTACCGTGCATCCGAGAGCTGTGGCTCCCTGATGGAAGCCGAGACCACCGGTAAAAAGACCATGACCGTAAGCGTTTTGGACCAAATCTTCTTTGCGGATACCGGCGGCATATAGATTGCGGCACATACATTCAATCCATTGATCCAAATCTTCCTGGGTGTAAGGACCGGTGATGGGTTTTCCGGTCGTGCCCGAAGACGCATGGATTCTGACCACATCTACCAGCGGAACGGCACACAGGCCAAAAGGATAATTGTCCCTTAGATCCGTTTTGACGGTGAAGGGAAGTTTGGCCACATCTTCAAGACTTTTGAGGTCTTGGGCTGAGACACCCATTTTTTTGAACTTATTTTTATAGAACGGCACCCTCTCAGATACCCAGGCGACGGTCTCTTTCAATTTTTTCAACTGAAATTTTTTAAGCTCTTTAACCGGCATGCATTCAAACTTATCGTTCCAGGGCATGATCTTCCTCCTTATTTGGATAACGAAATTTTTAAAATAGCCATACCATAAAATTCTATTTAAGAAAAAGACGGGCCGCTGTGGTATCATTGCCACGCATTGCCTGTTTTATCGTCAAGCCGGGGCTTGAAGCATTATCGCCGGAACATCAACCGGCCTTGGCGGCGGCATCAAAGCCAAGATCAAAGGCCTTGATATTGGTATCGATAAAAGCCTTTTTGGTGGATGTCCGAATCGCTTCTTTGACATTATCGGCCGACACCGGCATCAATCCGGTTTGAATCAAGGAGCCCAACAAAACCATATTCAAAGACATAAAATTGCCGGCCTCTTTTGCCAGGGCCAGGGCGTCAAAAGCCACCAGCCGGGCGGTTTTCTTGCGGATCAATTCCTGAAGTTGATTTAATTCCGGATACGTACCCTGACCGATGGACACGGTGAACGGCGGCAAAGGTGCCGTGTTGGTGATGACGACCGTATCGGCATTGCATTTGTTTAAAGCCCGCAGCGTTTCTGAAGGCTCGAAACCCAGCAGCACATCCGCTTCGCCATCCGAAATAATCGTACTTTGCGCATCGCCAAAAACCACTGCAGATTCAACCACACCACCTCTTTGAGCCATGCCGTGGATTTCGCTCATGCGCACGGGGATATCGGCCAGCAGCGCCGCCTCTCCGAGTACTTTGGATGCCAGCAGGTTTCCCTGGCCGCCAACGGCTACAATAATCAGTCTTGTTGTTTGCATAAAAAGTTTCCCCAATGTTTAGTTCGTTTATTAAAAATCCGTGATCGATTATTTTATTAGTTTAGCGTTCAATTTATCACCTGGAGTGTTGGAGTGCCGGAGTGATGGAGTACTGGATAGCTGATCGAATTGAAGTACTTCCATTCTCCTTTTTCCCCATTACTCCAGGACTCCATCACTCCATTGTTTATGAAGATTTGACCTTTTCCTTTGAGCGCACCGGCACAATTGCTTTTTCCGGGCATATCTGAGCACAAACAGCACAGCCTGAGCAAAGATCTGCGTTAATGTGAACACGTTCGCCTTCGATATAGAATGCCGGGCAGGCCAGTTCGTTGACGCAATCGCGGTGATCTTTGCATTTCTCGCTTATGTAAAAGGGTTTGCCTCTGGCCTTTTTCAGGCTCTGGGCGTAAAGGGTGCAGGCTTCTTTGGAAATGATGACCGACACACCATCGTAATCGATGGCATCCTTAATCGCTGCGATACTCTTATTGACGCGATAGGGTTTGATGACTTCCACATGGGGGACACCGATGGCGCGAACCACATCTTCGATCGACACGCGGCCATAGCCCGTCAGGTTGAAGTCTTTCATATTAACACCCGGATGGGGTTGATGACCGGTCATTGCCGTGGTGCTGTTGTCCAGGATGACCAGTGTAAAGTTATGGTTGTTGAAGACGGCATTGATCAGGCCGGGGATGCCGGAGTGGAAAAAAGTAGAATCGCCGATAAATGAAATGACTTTTTTATCAGTTGTACTTGAAAAGCCGCAACCCGTGCCGACCGATGATCCCATGCACAACAGAAAATCCGCTGTTGACAGCGGCGGGAGCACGCCGAGGGTATAGCACCCGATGTCCGTTGGATAAATGGTGCCGAGGCCCTCAGCCGCTTTTTTAACAGCGTAGTATGTGGCCCGATGGGAGCATCCGGCGCACAGGGTAGGGGGCCGCTGGGGCACTTCAGGGACATCGGAAAGATCCGGCATTGCTGCGGGCGTATAGGGCACGTCAAAAAATTTGGCGATATTTTCTCTGACCTGGGCAGGGTTGTACTCGTAAAGGCGCGTAAACAGGTCTTTGGCTTTACCGCGAATCGGCAGCGTCAATCCTTCTTCCTGGGCAAAGGCCTTGACCTGTTCTTCCATATAGGGTTCGCCTTCCTCGATGACCAGCACTTTTTTACAGGTCTTTAAATAGGATTTAATCATTTTTTCAGGCATGGGGTGGGAAAATCCCACCCGCAGCAACCTGATTTTATCCTCAATATTGAGCTCTTTGATGGCGTCTGAGGCGTAATTGTAGCTGACACCATTGCAAACGATGCCCCACCGGCCATTGCCCTGACTGAAATTATAGGGTGAGGCTTCCGAGAGGTCCTTGGCTTTTTCAATGTTTTCAAGGAGTTTAACGTGTAACCGCCTGGAAACCGCCGGCACGGTGACCAGATTGAAGGGGTCTTTGACGAAATCGCCTTTGGTCTGGGGAGCCTTGATTTCTCTCAGCGTAACAATGGCGGAGGAATGATTGATACGGGTGGTGGTGCGAAACAGGACCGGCTCCTGCAGTTTTTCAGAAATTTCAAAAGCATATGAAATCATTTCTTTGGCTTCTTCCACGCTCGATGGCTCCACCATTGGCAGTCCCGACAGCTTGGCATAAAAACGATTGTCCTGCTCGTTTTGGCTGGAAAACATATAGGGGTCATCGGCGGTCAGGACAATCATTCCGCCTTTGACGCCCACGTAGGCCAATGTCATCAGCGCGTCTGCAGCGACATTTACACCCACGTGCTTCATGACACACATGCTGCGCACGCCGGAGTTGGCGGCAGCTGCGGCCACTTCCATGGCCACCTTTTCATTGGTGCTGTATTCAAAGTACAGATCGCTTTCCTGGGATACCTGGAAAAATTGCAACGAAATTTCGGAAGAAGGTGTGCCCGGGTAGGTACTGGCAACTGCAACGCCTGCTTCAATTGCTCCTCTGGCAATGGCTTCATTGCCCAGCAGCAGCATTTTTTGGCCTGGACCATCAGTAAGTAGTTTGTGCATGGCAAGATCCTTTATGATTATTTGGGTATTTGCAGGCCGGATCGGCCCATCCAATTCAATTGATTTTTTAGCTATTTTTTGGATTTGTGTCAATTAAATGAGTCGATTTCATTTTTTTGTTGAACCCTTTGTTTAGCTACATTAAAGCTACATTGTAGATTCTGTCAAGCTAAAAGATTGAAAAACGCCGGAAGAAAAATCATATGATTGTCCGAAATCTAAACGATAAGGAGGTTATGGAAATAGCGGGGATGAAAATCTGGTTATCCTGGTTATAGCGTCATCGAATTGGTAGAAGCTGGCTACCGCCAGCTTGCATCTGGCTGCTCGCTGCTGGCCGCTGGCATTTTTTTGAGCCAGAGACCAGTTGCCAGATGCCAGTAGCAAGCCCGGTTTACGAACCGGGCTTCTTGCGGGTATAAATCGTTTTATACTTTTGCGGCGTGGCGGCCATGCAGCTGGTGCAGCCGGGCTCTTCAGCGGGATCAAAGGGTTCCAGGTGAACCTCCAGACCGATTTCCCGGTAGGTGTCGACCATTTCCGACAGGCGGGGCTCGTCATAGGTGGACTGTCTTTTCCATCCCAGACGCCTCAGCGCCTCTTCGCGTAGCATCCCATCAGGCCCCTTTATATTCGGGTTTCTTGCGGCCGAAACTGGATAGACCTTCCAGGGCATCGGCAGTACTAAATATTTCGTTCAAGCGCCCGAGTTCAATTTCGACCGCTTCAGCGATGGATTTTCCGACCTGCGCGTCGATAATTTCATTGGCGATTTTAAGGGCCAGCGGTGCCTTGTAGCCGATGAATTTCGCAGTTTTGGCAGCGATTTCTTCCGGCACGCCCTCGGGCAGTTGCCCGTTTAGCAGCCGGGCTGCATTTTCAGCGGTGCCTATTTGGGCCAGCACTTGAAACTGTTCGGGTATATCGCGCGGCCGGTATTTGTCCGGTTTGCCCCCGGACGCCAATTCTTTTATGGCAGCCGGCACCTCGGCCGGTGTCACCAGACGTGCCACAATACCGAGTTTCAGGGCATCTTCTGCGCTGATGGGGGTACCGGTAA
>JASFGN010000126.1:0-7348 GCA_050123735.1 Desulfobacterales bacterium
GAGCACGTCTTTTTTGTCGATGGTCTTTTCAAAATCCGCCCCTTTGACGGTGATCGTATTACCGTCTTCGATGACCTCACCGATTTCCGCCTCAAACATGGCGGATATTTTGCGGCGGTCAATCATCCCCTTGCAGGGCACGCCGATGATGACCAGCTGGTCGCGCTTGATTTTATTTTCAATGATATGGGTAACGATGTTACGGGAGTCACATCCTTTGGCCACAATGCCGATTTTTTCGGTGCGATTGGTTAGATAATTGCACAGATTGATACCGCAATTGCTGTCCCAGACAAAGTGTTCTACTGCTTCAGGGGTTTTTGCAAAATAAGGCTCATTCATCATCGGTACGGTTCCTTTGCGGAACCCGATGACCATTTCCACGCGGCCTTCTTCCAAAAGCTGTTTGGAAATTTCTTTGATTTTATCAATGTAGCTTACCATCTTAAGCGACCTCTGGCATGGTTTTAACTAGAGTTTTATTCGGTCCCAGCGCTTTGATAGCCTGGGTGACTTCGGTGACCACCTGGACAAACTTGGTGGACTCCGCCGAGGAGACCCAGGAAAACTGCAGGCGGCCGGGCTCGATGCCCATATGCTCCATCAGGTTCTGAAACAGGGCAAATTTGCGTCGGGCGTAATAATTACCTTCCAGGTAATGGCATTCACCGGGATGTCACCCGGATACCCAGACGCCGTCGGCGCCCTCGCGCAGGGCCGCCATAAAAAACTTCGGATCCATTCTGCCGGTACAGGGGATGCGCACGACCCGTATATTGGACGGATATTCCATCCGGCCCACGCCTGCCAGGTCGGCAGCACCATAGCTGCACCAGTTGCACAAAAAGGCAACGATTTTGGGCTCCCAATCAGACATGTTTATTACTCCTTTTGACAAGTGCGCTAAAGTTAGAAGTGATCTAAAGTGCCTAAAGTTAATGAATTCTATCATTATCTAATTAAAATGGAGCGGAGCGACACTATATCTTTAGTCACTTCCCACGTTAGTTCACTTTAGTCACTTTTTAGGTTCAATATCAAACGGCTTCACTTAATGTAAAAATTTGAGCAAAGATCTGATCGTTGTCAAACCCCTTCAGACGGATGGCACCCGAGCGGCAGGAAGCCACACACAGCCCGCACCCCTTGCACAGCACTGGATTGATCTGGGCCCGGCCGGCAAAGGGCCCTTCTTCGGTGAAGGAAGGCGCTGAATACGGACACACGGATACGCATACCCCGCACTCGCTGCACAGCATGGGGTTCGTTTCGGCAATAGTGCCGCTGGTAAAAATGGTCTCGCGCGCCAGCAGCGCAACTGCCCGGGATGCCGCAGCCTGGCCCTGTGCGATGGATTCATCGATGGGTTTGGGATAATGCGCCAAGCCGCATAAAAACACACCATCGGTGGCAAATTCAACCGGCCCCAGTTTGGCATGCCGTTCCACGAAAAACCCGTCTTCATTTAGCGGGACTTTAAAAAAGGTCGCCAGCTTTTCGACCTTATTGGGCACGATGGCTGTTGCCAGACTGATCAGGTCGGTTTCGATTTCCACCGGCCGCCCGATGATATGATCTGTGGTTCTGACGAATAATTTACCGTCCTTGCTGAGCACTTCGGGTTTTTTCTCAAGGCTGAAGCGAATAAAAATGACACCGGCTTCCCGGGCCTTTTTATATAAATCCTCACGCTCCCCGTAGGTGCGCATCTCTCGATAGAGGACAAATACATCCATTTCCGGATTCAGCTTTTTGAGCTCCAGGGCGCTGTCGACCGAATGGGTGCAGCACACCCGTGAGCAATACGGCCGCTGCGGCTCCCGGGAGCCGACGCACTGAATAAAAACGGCTGTGTTGAGGTCTTTGAGGCCGGCGTCGTTTTCAATGAATTTGCGATCGAGCTCCAGGCTGGTCATAATGCGCGGGTCCTGGCCGTAAAGGTACTCGTCAGGTTGATACGGCGATGCCCCCGTCGCCATGACGGCGACCCCGTGTTTCAGAATCTTTTCACTCCCGTTGACCGCCAGAGTGGTTTCGAAGTTGCCGACAAAGCCTTCGACCTGCTTGATTTCGGTCTCAAGATGCACATGAATCTTTTTGTTTTTCCGGATGTCTTTGATCAGTGCATCCAGTTTTTGCGGCACACTGTCGCCGGCAGCCGTGCGAAAGATCTTGCGGGCCTGCCCCCCCAGCTCGGGCTCTTTCTCAATAATGTGAGTTTCATATCCCTGGCGTGCCAGGCTGCTGGCCGCGGCCATACCGGCAATACCGCCGCCGACGACCATGGCGGTTTGGTTGATCTCAAGTTCCGCCTCTTTGAGTGGCGCCATTAAAGCCACTTTGTGGACGGCCATGCGAATCAGGTCTTTGGCTTTTTTGGTGGCCAGCTCCGGGTTGTTTTTATGGACCCAGGAGTCCTGGTTGCGGATGTTGGCCATTTCAAACAGGTACTTGTTTAATCCGGCGTTGAGCAATGTTTCCTGAAACAGCGGCTCATGGGTTTTAGGCGTGCAGGCCGCCACCACAACGCGGTTTAATTTTTTCTGTTGGATAATCTGGGACATGGTTTCCTGGGTGTCCTGTGAGCAGGAATACAGGTTATCGCTCGTATATTCCACGTAGGGCAGGGAGGCGGCATATTCGGCCACAGCCGGCACATCCACCACCCCGGCGATATTGATGCCGCAGCGGCAAACAAACACCCCGATCCGCGGGCGCTCATTAGTGACGTCTGTTTCCGGAACCGCTTCAGGGGTTTTGGTTTCGGTATTGCGGGCCGGGCTCAGTATTTCACCGGCTGCCGTTGCGGCGGCACTGGCATCCACTACCGACTGGGGGATGTCTTTGGGGCCCTGGAAGGCGCCGCAAACAAATATGCCTTCTCTGGAGGTGGCCACCGGACTGAAAGCCTGTGTTTTGCAGAAGTTTCCATCGGTAAGCTCCAGGTCCAGTCGCCGGGCGAGCTCGGCGACCTCGGGAGGCGTCTGCAGGCCGATCGAAAGAACGATCATATTGAAAATGTCCGTTTTGAGTTCACCGTCATCGGTTACATAGCGAACGGATAAATCACCGGAGTCGCCGACCGGATCGATGGTGTGCACCCGGCTGCGCAGAAATCGGACGCCCTGCTTTTCTCTAGCGGTATTATAAAAGCGCTCAAAATCTTTGCCGTGCGTGCGCATGTCCATGTAAAAAATCGCGCAGTCCAGATCATCGCCGGCATGTTCCTTGGCGATAACGGCTTCTTTGATGGCGTACATGCAGCACACCGACGAACAGTGGGCGTTGTCGCAACGGTTTAAATCTCTCGATCCCACGCATTGAAACCAGGCAATCTTCTTGGGCTCGCTGTGATCGGAAGGGCGCACAAGGTGACCCCCGGTGGGGCCGGATGCGGAAAGAATTCGCTCCATCTCCATGGCGGTGATAACATTGGCGTGATGGGCGTAGTTATAGGTATCAAACTGCGACGGATCAAAGGGCTCAAAGCCCGGTGCCAGGATGATCGAACCGACGTTGAGTTCGATAATTTCATCTTTCTGGGTATGGTCAATGGCGTCCACACCACAGAATTCAGCGCAGATCTTGCATTCACCGGTCTTAAAATGAACGCAAACATTGCGGTCGATTGCCGGCGTGTTGGGAACGGCCTGGGCATACGGCACATAAACCGGTTTGCGGCCCTTCAGGCCCATTTCATATTCAGAAGGAATAAGTTTTGCACTTCGTCGGGTGTGCTGTGCTTTGATTTTTTCCAGGGTGATATGTCCCGTGGGACAGACGGAAGCACACGCACCGCATGCAATGCAAAGATCCGTCTGCGCATGAAAAGGGGTATCCACTTTCAGGTCAAGCCCCCTTTCGGTCAGCATTATGGCATTTGCTCCCATTCTTTCACAGGTGCGCGTGCACAGCCCGCAAAGGATGCACGTATCGTTTTCTTTCTCAAACCGCGGTTCCTCGATACCGTATTGTTTGGCCAGCTTTTTTAAAAGCGGCACTTCAGGGCAGCGTGCCAGCAGCAATTCACCAATCTACTTGCGACCCTGGTGAACGGCCTCGGAGTCCGTTTTGATATCCATACCTTCCCAGATGGGATAGTTGCAGGCGGTCACAAAGCGGGTTCGGCGTCCGTCGAACAATTCCACCGTACACAGGCGGCACATGCCGGCCGGCTCAAGGGCCTTGTGATGACACAGGGTCGGGATCTCAACACCATACTTTTCGGCGACTTGAAGTACGTACTGGCCCTCTTCCCCCTGTACGGTCTTACCATTCAGTTTGAACGTTACCATGTTTTGTTTCCTTCTTGGATTTAGCAAATCTTGACGGCATCAAATTTACAGGCGTCGTAGCAGATGCTGCACTTGATGCATTTTTCCTGATCGATGAGGTGCAATTTTTTCTTTTCACCGGATATGGCCTCCTGAGGACATTTCCGAAAGCACACATGACATCCGGTACAGTTTTCTTTGTCAATTTCATAATGAAAGAGCGGTTTGCACACACCGGCCGGACATTTTTTATCGTGTATGTGGGCCTCGTATTCATCACGGAAATAAAGAATATTGGTTAGAACCGGGTTTGGCGCGGAGGTGCCCAATCCGCAAAGCGAAAATTTCTGCATCATCATACCCAGCTCTTCCAGCATTTCGATATCGCCGTCTTTTCCGCGGCCTTGGCAGATATTGGTTAAAACCGTCAGCATCTGTTTGAGGCCTTCACGGCAGGGATTGCACTGGCCGCAGGATTCGTCTTTTAAAAAATCGACAAAATAGCGGGCGACATCCACCATACAGGTATCCTGATCCATGACGATCATGCCGCCGGATCCCATGATGGATCCGACTTTGGCCAGTTCATCAAAATCGACGCCCAGGTCCAGGAATTGTTCGGGAATACAGCCCCCCGACGGGCCTCCGGTTTGAACCGCTTTAAATTCCTTGCCTTTGGGAATGCCACCGCCAATATCATAGATGATGGTGCGCAACGTCGTCCCCATCGGAACTTCCACCAAGCCGGTGTTGACGACTTTGCCGACCAGTGAAAATATTTTGGTGCCCTTGCTTCTTTCGGTACCGATCGATGCATACCAATCGGCTCCTTGATTGATGATCACCGGCACATTGGCCCAGGTTTCAACGTTGTTCAGGTTGGAAGGATTGTCGCGGAATCCTTTTTCCACTGTATGAATGTACTTGGCCCTGGGGCGGCCGGGATTGCCTTCAAGCGAGGCCATTAATGCGGTGGATTCCCCGCACACAAAAGCACCACCGCCGCGGCTGATATGGATGTCGAAATTAAATCCGGTGCCCAGAATGTTGTTTCCCAGAAGCCCCAGATTTTTTGCTTTCTGCAGTGCAGTGGATAAGTTCTGAACCGCCAGCGGATATTCGTGTCGCACATACACATAGCCTTCGTGGGAGCCGATCGCAATGGCCCCGATAATCATGCCCTCTATGACACTGTGAGGATTGCCCTCCAATAAACTTCGATCCATGTAAGCACCCGGATCACCCTCGTCTGCATTGCAGATGACATACTTTTTACCCTTTTGCCTGCGACAGGTCTCCCATTTGATTCCGGTTGGAAATCCGCCACCGCCGCGGCCCCGCAAACCGGCGTTTTTCACCTCGGCGATAATCTGATTCGGTTTGATGTCAAAGAGCGCTTTTTCCAGCGCTGAATAACCGCCGGCGGCGATATAATCATGGATGCTGGTCGGATCGATTAACCCATTATTTCCGAAAATGATACGTTGCTGAAGCTTGTAGAAAGGAATGTCTTGTTCAAGGGTGATTTTCTTTTTCGTCGTCGGCTCTTTATAAATCAGTGATTTTACCAGCTCTCCATTTTTAACGGTTTCTTCGACGATTTGCGGTATGTGATCTTCTTTAAGCTGGGGGTAGAATATGCCGTCGGGATGGATGACCATAATCGGACCTTTTTCACAAAACCCGTGGCATCCCGTCAGCTTGACCGCCACCTTTTTATCTAATTTCTGCTTTTTCAGTTCAGCCACCAGCGCTTCGTAAACTTTGGCCGTACCGTAAGCGCCACAGCCGGAGCCCGCACAAAGTGAAATGAGCTTCTTTTTACTTCTATTATTTTTGCTTTGGAGTTTTTGCCTGAGCGCTTCAAGCGCCGATCTGTCTGCCAGTTTTGCCATGGTCTCGTGAAACCTCCGCTAGCCTTTGCCGTTAGGAAGCCCGTTGGCTGTATTCATCAATAATTTTTGTCACCTTGGATCGATCGAGGCCGCCGTGGGTATCCTGATTAACCGTGATCACGGGACCTGAAGCACAACAGCCGATGCAGCGAACGGCTTCGAGTGTGAAAAGGCTGTCCCCCGTTGTCTGTCCTTCATAAATGTCGAGCTTATTTTCCAAAGCCTCCATGATTTTATCTGCCCCGCGCACGTGGCAGGCTGTACCCGTGCAAACATTAACGATAAATTTTCCTCGAGGCTCCAGACTGATGGTTTTATAAAAAGTTGCGACGCTGTATATTAAGCTTTCCTTGACACCAAGCTTTTCAACCAGAAGTGGTATTACTTCTACCGGCACGTAATTATAAATATCGCTGATATCCTGCATGATCATCAGCAAGGCTTCCCGGCTGCCCTTGTATGTCTTGATTATTTTTTCGATCTGCTGCCAATCGACATTTACCTGATCTGGTTCCGTTTGAGCGCTGTTTTGCATGGATAATAAGCCTTTTTTATGTTTCTTGATGTTAAGTTTTCCGTACAAAGTACAACCGTTATATGATGATCCGGTTGTCGCTGAAGCTCCCGTTTGGGATTCCATTCTGGTATAAGAGCTTTGAAATTTACATCTGGGATTCGAGCACCACAGGACAATTTTCAACACAGGCACCACAGCCGGTGCAGCGGTCTTCGATGATGCTGCGGGCCCGCTTTTTTACCTTTACCGTGAAATTCCCGGCAGATCCTTCTACACTTTCAAGGTCTGCATAGGTGATCAGTTCGATGTTCAAGTGCCGGCCGACCTCGACCAGTTTCGGTGAGATAATTCACATGGCACAATCGTTGGTGGGAAACGTCTTGTCCAGCTGGGACATGACACCCCCAATAGAGGGTGATTTTTCCAACAGATAGACAAAATATCCGGAATTGGCTAAATCCAAAGCCGATTGCATGCCGGCAATCCCCCCACCGACGACTAGCACAGAGCCTTTTACATCTTTATTAGACATGGCGCATTCTCCCTCAAATAAACCTTGTGCTTTTCAACCCCCAGCGAGTGTATTTTAAAACCCGATCATATCCGTTACTAAAAAATTATAAGTAATTACGATAGGATATAAAGATTAATACGATCTGGAC
>JASFGN010000127.1:0-7347 GCA_050123735.1 Desulfobacterales bacterium
ATCATTTGAAGATGAAACCGCCGCCGGGCATTTAAACGACACATTTGTCTGCATCAAAGTGGACCGGGAGGAACGGCCGGACATCGATGCGGTTTATATGGCCGTGTGTCAGATGCTGACCGGCAGCGGCGGCTGGCCCTTAAACCTTTTTCTGACACCCGACAAAAAACCCTTTTTTGCCGCCACTTACATCCCGAAAAACAACCGCCATGGCCGGGCCGGCCTGATCGAGTTGTGTCTGCAGGTCAAAACATTATGGGAATCGCAGGTCGACAAGGTGCATAGCTCGGCCGCCGGCATTGCCGCCGGTCTCGACCGTGCCTTTAGCTTTACAGCCGCCAATGAGCCCGGAGAATCTCTGTTGAATCATGCATACGACCTGATATGGCAAAACTTTGATTCCAGATACGGGGGATTTGAAGGCGCTCCCAAATTCCCCACTCCGCATCGCTTGCTTTTTTTGCTGCGCTGTTACCATCGCAACGGTGAAACCAAAGCGCTCAACATGGTTGAAAAGACCCTGACTGCCATGCGTCTGGGCGGAATCTGGGACCACGTCGGTTTCGGCTTTCACCGATATGCTACCGATGCCCAATGGCTGCTGCCGCATTTTGAAAAAATGCTGTACGACCAGGCCTTGATCGCCCAGACCTATCTGGAAACCTATCAGGTCACCCAGAATCCCTTCTATGCCCAAACCGCACAGGAAATCTTTACATATGTGTTACGGGACATGACCTCGGCCGAAGGCGCATTTTACTCGGCTGAAGATGCCGACAGTGAAGGCGAGGAAGGCAAATACTATGTCTGGCATCTGGATGAGTTTCGACAGGTGTTAAACGCAGAGCAGACCGCAAAATGGGAAAAGATATTCAATCTGCAGCCGGAGGGTAATTTTGCAGATGAAGCCACCCGACAAAAAACCGGCGCCAACATCCTGCATCTTGACCGGCATCTGGCCCAATCGGCCGCGGAATTCAACCTGGCGCCGGAGGCGCTCGTCACCCAATGGGAGAACCTCCGCCAAAAGCTGTATGCCCATCGCCAGAAAAGGATTCATCCGCTAAAAGACGATAAAATTCTGGTCGATTGGAACGGCCTGATGATTGCGGCGCTTTCACAGGGGGCCCGTATCCTGAATAAACCCGAATATGCGCAGGCTGCTGAAAAATCGGCGCAATTCATTTTAAACCGGATGCAGGCCGACAATGGCCGGCTGTATCACCGATTCAGAGAAGGCGAACTGGCCGTCGAGGCCCAGGCTGCTGATTATGCCTTTTTAATCCATGGATTGCTGAATTTGTATCAGGCAACCTTTAACTTATCGTATGCCGAGGAAGCCGTCGCATTGCAGGAAAAAATGATCACAGACTTCTGGGATGCGGACAAAGGCGGCTTTTTTTCCACCGCCAATGAAAGTGAAGCGCTTCCGGTACGCCCCAAAGAGCTGTATGATGGTGCGATGCCTTCGGCCAATTCCGTTTCCCTGTTAAATCTACTGTGGCTGTCCCGCCTGACCGGTGACCCCGGGTGGGACGACAAAGCCCGGACGCAGTTGCGCACGTTTGCCGGAAGTGTCAAGGCCCAGCCAACGGCCTTCACCTATTTTCTGCTGGGCGTCGATTTTGCCCTGCAGCCGGGCCAGGAGGTTGTCATTACCGGTGATCCCGATAAAGCCGATGCCCGCCAGATGCTGGAAGCCCTAAATCTTAATTTCGCGCCCCATAAGGTTGCACTGGTCAAATCGGATCAAAATGCCGAGCGTCTGGCCAGATTTGCGGGCTTTACCGACGGCCTGCAGCTGGTCAAAGGCAAAGCGACCGCCCACATCTGCAAGGGTTTTGCCTGCAAAGAGCCCACATCGGATGTCCAGGACATGGTCGATCACCTTCTCGGCAAAAAGTAGAACCTATTTCAAAAATGCATCTAACGCCCAATAGCTTTGTTGTGAGCCTCCTTAAAATGCTCACATACTTCATGTATGCTGTGCTTTTGCGTCGGCTCACGCCTCGCTCTTGGGCGTGATCTACTATTTTTGAGATAGGTTCCAGATCCATTGATGAACACACTACGGTCTTGAATGAGGATGACGGACATACAGCAAATACTCGCAGAACAAAAAAAATTCTTCCAGGCCGGGCACCCGAAAAATCTGGAATTTCGGCTGCAAAACCTGGCGCGATTAAGAGATGCCGTTATTCAAAATGAAGCGGCTATTTTAAAGGCCCTGAATGATGATCTTTCAAAATCCGCCTGCGAAGGTTATCTTACCGAAGTGGGTGTCGTGTTGAATGAAATTCGACTTACCCGCCGCAAATTAAAATCATGGGCCCGCCCCCGACGCGTCAGAACCCCTGTTACCCTGTGGGTCGGCTCGAGCCGAATTTATTATGAACCCTACGGCACCGCCCTGATCATCGCTCCCTGGAACTACCCGTTCCAGCTCTCGATTGCACCGTTGATCGGCTCCATCGCAGCCGGCAATTGCAGCGTACTTAAGCCATCAGAATATGCACCCCACACCGCAGCGATACTGTCGCAGATCATCGGATCTCATTTTGACAATTCGTATCTTGCCGTCATCGAAGGCGATGCGCAGATCGGCGCAGCACTTCTTCAGGAACGGTTTGACTATATCTTTTTTACCGGCAGTGTGACCGTCGGTAAAATGGTAATGGCCGCGGCTGCCAGACATCTGACACCCGTTACACTGGAACTAGGAGGCAAAAGCCCGTGCATTGTCGACCAGGATGCAAATATCGAGCAAGCCGCCCGCCGCATCGTTTTCGGAAAATTTATCAATGCCGGCCAGACCTGCATTGCACCGGATTATCTGCTTGTTCACCACTCCAACGTACAGCGCCTGCGGGAGCATATCGAAACATATATACGGCGGTTTTACGGGAACAACCCTCAGAAAAGCCCGGATTATGCCCGGATCATAAACCGGCACCATTTCAATCGACTGGTTGCGCTGCTCGACGGCAGTCGCATTTTATTCGGCGGCCAAAGCGATCCGGAGGATCTTTATATCGCGCCGACCCTGATCGATGATCCGGGCTGGGAGCATCCCATCATGCGCGAAGAAATATTTGGCCCGATTCTTCCGCTGCTGCCATTTGACGATCTGGAAAAGGTCGTATCTCTGCTGAATTCGCACCCGAAACCATTAGCACTCTACGTCTTTTCCAACCAGCCCCAAAACTATAAGAAGGTTATTCGGGGCGTCTCATTCGGCGCCGGCTGTATTAATGATACGGTCGTTCATTTTGCCAATACGAATCTTCCGTTCGGCGGGGTGGGAAACAGCGGCATGGGCCGTTATCATGGCAAGGCCAGCTTTGAAGCATTCTCCCATCAAAAAGGCATCCTCAAAAAATCATTTGCCTATGAACCTCCTTTACGGTATCCCCCTTATAAAAATAAACTTGCTATATTAAGGAAAATCCTGCGGTAATACAATAGTCTTATAAATTACAAAGGAACAAGGTTAATAGCTAATTGGCGTTTATTTAAAATCCGAAGCACGAATTTCGAAACTCGAAACAATATTTAAATCCCAAATTCGAATGTTTAAAACGTGTTTTGAGTTTTGGTCATTTGTTATTTGAATTTGTTTCGGATTTCGTGTTTAGGTATTCGTATTTCTCAGAGTTTATTTCACCAGCAGGCAGTCTCTCTGACATGGGTAAAACTGATCTCGAATATCTCAGAAAACGATTGATACAGTGGTATGGAGCAAATCAGCGTGATTTGCCGTGGCGGAAAAGCCGCAATCCCTATCATATCTGGGTTTCAGAAGTCATGCTGCAGCAAACCCAAGTGAATACAGTTTTAAGCTACTACCGTCGCTTCCTCAAAGCATTTCCAAGCATTAGACACCTGGCGGCGGCGGATTTGCAATCTGTTCTGAAATTATGGGAAGGGATGGGTTATTACGCCCGGGCGCGCAATCTGCACCGCGCCGCACAGAGGGTTATGCAGGATTTTAATGGAAAGATTCCAGACAGCTGGGCCGCTTTTCACGGCCTTCCCGGGGTGGGCGATTATATCGCGGCCGCCGTCCTCAGTATTGCCTTCGACCAGCCATATGCAGTCGTCGATGGGAATGTCAAACGCGTGCTGGCCCGCCTGCATAAAATCAGTGCCCCCGTCAATCAACCTCAATCCAACAGCGCCTTTAAGGCCGCTGCGGACAAATTGCTGGATGTGCGTCGATCGGGCACCTTTAACCAGGCCATCATGGAGCTCGGTGCCCTGCTCTGCAAACTGCAAAATCCCGCATGTGACATCTGCCCGCTGAACAAACGCTGCCGGGCCTATCAATCCCGGCAGGTGGCCAATTTTCCAAAACGCAGGAAGCGCGCGGCTGCACCGCAATATCACATTGCGGTCGGCGTTGTGTTTAAAAACAATCGGGTTTTGATCACCCAGCGCAAACCGGATGGGCTGCTGGGCGGCTTGTGGGAATTTCCGGGCGGCAAAATCAGAGATGGCGAGCCGGCCGAAGCAGCCTGTATCAGAGAAATCAAAGAGGAAGCGAACCTGGCGGTGGAAATCGACCGCCATCTGACACAGGTCAAACACGCCTATACGCATTTTAAAATTATCATGGAGGTGTTTTGCTGCAAATACGTATCCGGTAGAGTGTATTTACGCGGGCCGGTGGCTTTTCGCTGGATCCGCATCGATGAATACCAAAAATTCCCGTTTCCCCGGGCCAATCATAAATTCATCCCGATGCTCAAAGCTTTTCAGCTTACATCCGGAAGCGGAAACCCTGACTGACATGACGGATATCCTGCTCGTACAACCACCGATTCGCGATTTTTATTTAACAGCCAAGCGCACCGTACCTTACGGGCTGGCCAGTATAGCTGCCGGTCTGAGGGCAGCCGGGTTCTCCGTTCAGATTTTAGATGCCCTGGCCACACAGCATTCGCGCACGCTGGATCTGCCCGCTGAAATGTCGTATCTGCGCCCCTATTATGATAAACCCGATCGGTCACCCTTCGCCCTGTTTCATCATTACAAACACTTTGGTTATAGCTTTGAGACCATTGCACAGCAGGTTAAAGCAGCACAGCCGTTTCTGGTGGGTATTTCCTGCCTTTTTACTGCCTATGCAACCGAGGCCATCCACACCGCCGAGGCCATAAAGGCCCATCGCCCGCAGTGCAAAATTGTCATGGGCGGTCACCACCCGACCGAGCTGCCCGCGCAGGTAATGGCCTCACCGGCCGTCGATTTTGTCATACGCGGTGAAGGTGAAGTGTCAATGCCATTGCTGGCCGGAGCGCTCTGCAACGCAAAAGAACATGAAGACATACCCGGCCTGGTTTTCCGCAAATCCGACGGAAACCTGCATATCGGCAAAACGGCCATCATGAACAACCCAGATGACTTCCCGTTACCCGCAACAGACCTGTTCAATCAGCATTATTACGGCCGCCATAAAAGAGCCGCAACGGTGATTGTCGCCAGCCGGGGATGCCCCTTCAGCTGCACCTATTGTTCGATGGGGGCCTCTTCTGCTTTTCCTCATCGCAGAAGAAGCGTTGCCGGGGTCATCCGTGAGATCGAAAGAGCTGCGGATCAGAACGATATCGGATTTATCGATTTTGAAGATGAAAACCTATCGCTGGATCGTGCCTGGTTTTTACGGTTGTTGGAAGCCATTCGCAAACGCTTTAACGGCGACTTGCCGGAGCTGCGCGCCATGAACGGGCTGATGCCGTCAACGCTGGATGAGCAGGTCATTGCCGCCATGCGGGCGGCCGGTTTTAAAACATTGAACCTGTCGCTGGGAACCACGGCAAACGCGCAACTGAAACGATTTCAGCGCCCCGACGTTCGCAGGGCATTTGAGCGGGCTTTAGAGCTGGCCCGCCTGAACGGCCTGCAGGCAGTCGGTTATATTATCGTCGGAGCCCCGTTTCAAAAACCCGCCGATTCGGTGCAGGATCTGCTGTATCTGGCCGGGCACCGCATCCTGGCCGGCACCTCGGTCTTTTACCCGGCACCGGGCAGCAAAGACTACGCCAGGTGCGCCGCGCTGGGTTTGCTGCCCGAAGCGTTTTCCTGTTACCGGTCCAGCGCCCTGCCCCTGTCGCATACCACCAGCCGCTTGGAAACGATCACCCTGCTGCGGCTGAGCCGCATGATTAATTTCATGAAATCGATCGTCGATAGCGGTCCGGCGCTACCGGCTCCGGCACCGGCCGCCGATAGGATCGTCGATTCAACGGACCGCAGGGCTGTTGGAATGCAACTGCTGCAATCCTTTCTTTACGATGGAAAGATCAAAGGGGTCAGCCCGCAGGGCGAGGTTTATGAACATGCGACATCTGTGGAATTGAGCCGAAGCTTTCTTGCCGGCCTGAAATCGACTAATATAAAGGGAGCGCGGGTGAGCTGCAGATGAAAACATATGACCCCCGCATGCATTCAGCCGAGCATATTTTGAACCGGACGATGGACCGGTTGTATCAGTGCGGCCGATGCTTTAGCGCCCATATCGAGCGCAAAAAATCCAAGTGTGATTACCGCTTCAAAAAGGAGTTGAGCGCAGCTGAAATCGATGAGATCCAGGCACAGGTCAACCGCATTATCCACTCGGACCTGCGGGTACGCGAATATTTTGTGTCTAAATCAGAGGCCGAAAAACGCTACAATATCTCAAAACTGCCCGCCGATGCCGGAGACCGGATTCGGATCATCAGCATCGGTGATTACGATCACTGTCCCTGCATCGGACCCCATGTCAATTCAACCGCTGAAATCGGCACATTTAAAATTACCTCCACTTCCTTCGCTGACGGTGTTCTGCGCATTCGCTACAAACTCGAGAATTGAATATCCTGCGTCAGCAATCCAAAAACCTTCACAGATAATTAGACCCCACCAGCTTTTTTGGATTTGTATGGATAGAAATTAGCAATAGACTTTTTGAATTGAATTAAAATTTAAACCCATTTAAAAATTGTGGATAAGGGTTCATGGCAAGGCGCGGTTCGGCGAGAAAGCGGAGCATACACGATAGTATGTGAGCATTTTGAGACGAATCGCAACACAGCCATGGGCGCTTAGACGCACTTTTTTAGATGGGTTTTAGAAGAGTTGGAGGCGGGACCGATAGGCCTCGATCACCTCTTGCGGATCATCGGTGATCACAATGTTTTCCTGAATCCAGGCAGGCGCCCTGCCATGATGGATCATGTCATGAATCTGCTGGTCGACGCCATTCCAATACCCTTTGCAGCTCTCGGTATCGAACAGGATGACCGGGACCTGTTCCAGAATGGAAAGCTTCATGTTGCAAAGGGTAATCCCCAGTTCTTCCAGCGA
>JASFGN010000128.1:0-7331 GCA_050123735.1 Desulfobacterales bacterium
AGGTCAAAGGGCTGCTCAAGGTATCCACCAACCCGGATGGATTTTTCCAGGAATCGCATGTCAAACTGGGCCCCCTGGAATTTGCCACCGATGGTATTTCTCTGGCCGGATGCGCCAAGGCACCGATGACCTTCAAGGAAAGCAGCGAAGCGGGCATCGGAGCCGCCATGAAGGCCTCCATACCCATGCAAAAAGGCTATATCGAAACCGAAGGGATTGTTGCTGATATTGACCTGACCGATTGCAGCCAGTGCGGTCTGTGCTCCAAACGATGTCCGTATAGCGCCATAAAAGTGGATGCCGAGGAAAATCCGGATGTCATCAAAGCACTTTGCAAAGGATGCGGGCTTTGTGCGGCTGACTGTCCGAACGAATGCATCAGCATCGTGCATTACTCGGACGATCAGGTTTTCGCTCAGGTCGAAGCGGCACTCGAGGATTCGCCGGAGAAAAAAATTATCGCTTTCGTCTGCCACTGGTGTGCCCTGGGCGGCGTGGACATGGCCGGCGTCAGTCGGCTGCAGTATCCTTCAAATGCGCGTCTGATACGCGTGATGTGCTCGGCCCGGGTCTCGATGAAGATGATGCAACGGCCATTTGAATTAGGCGCTGCCGGCGTGCTGGTGGCCGGCTGTGAATTTCCGACCTGCCATTATATTGAAGGCAATTATGCTGCCGAAAAGCGATTAAAAAGAGCTCAGAAGAAACTGGCCAAAGCCGGCTTTGACCCGCATAAACTCTGGAATGTCTGGTGCTCGGCAGCCGATGGACCTAAATTCGCCAATACGATGCGCTCAATGATAAGGGACCTAGAATTGGAATAATTTCGGAGTTAACTAATAATTTGCAAAAAAATCCGAAGCACGAAGTACGAAATTCGAAACAAATTTTAAATTCTAAATCCAAATGCTCTAAACAGTTTTGATTTTCGGTTATTTGATATTTGGATTTGTTTCGGATTTCGGATTTCGATATTCGAATTTTATAATACGCCACTATTTACAGGTTGTTTAAAAATCATGACGGATAATAAAAAATTCGCCGAGCGCTTTAATAACATCGAGATGTTTCGCTACTGTGAGCAATGCGGGCGATGCAGTTCGGCCTGCCCGATCACCGGGATCAACGGGTTTAACATTCGGCGCCTGGTAAGGCATGTCGAGCTGGACCTGATTGATGAGATTGCCGGATCGAGCATGCCATGGTTTTGTGCGGTCTGCGGCCGATGTGAAGATGCCTGCCCGAACGGAATTAAAATTCTGGAAATCACCCGCACCCTGAGGGCCATCGGTCCGGAAAATCAGATCCCGGCAAAGCCTCAATGCACAGAAGCCTGTCCGGCCGGCATCGACGTACCCGGCTATTTGCGGTTTGTCGCTGAAGACAAACCGGATGAAGCCTGCAAATTGATCATTGAAAAAGCCCCTTTTCCCGGCATTTTAGGCAGGGTGTGCACCCACCCCTGCGAAACGGCATGTAAGAGAGGGGAGGTTGGAGACGCGATCTCGATTTGTGCCGCCAAGCGCTATGCAGCCGATAAGGCTGGTGATCTGACGGAGTGGATGTCTGCTGCAGGTCCGGATTCCGGAAGGAAAGTTGCCGTCATCGGTGCCGGGCCCGCCGGCCTGACAGCTGCGTTTTACCTGAGAAAAAAGGGACATCAGGTGACGATTTTTGAGGCCCGCAAAAAGCCCGGCGGCATGCTGCGTTACGGAATTCCATCCTACCGCTTGCCGGAAGACGTGCTTGATAGGGAAATCGATTATGTCTTGAGCACCGGAATCGATCTGCGGACGGGTCAGAAACTGGGCGTGGATTATGAAATCGAGCAACTCAAGCAGGATGGATTTAACGCGGTCTTTGTCGCTGTTGGCGCTCAGCTCAGCCGCAAGATCGAGCTGGAAGGCGCTGCGTTGCATGATGTCTGCTGGGGTGTTGAATTCCTATCCGCCGTTGCTGAAGGTAAAGAAATGCCCGTCAAAGACCGGGTGGTGGTCATCGGTGGCGGCAACGTTGCTGTCGACGTGGCCCTGACGGCATTGCGCCTCGGGGCTCAGGATGTCAAGCTTGTCTGTCTGGAAAGCAGGGCAGAAATGCCGGCCAATCCATGGGAAATCGAACAGGCGCAACAAGAAGGTGTCGAGATGCTGTATTCCTGGGGACCCGAAAAAATAACAGAAAATGACGGCACGGTTTGCGGCATCGAACTGGTGCACTGTGCGTCAGTATTTGATGATGAGGGCAACTTTTGTCCTTATTTTGACGACACCCGCAAAAGCATTGAAACCGATCAGGTCATTCTGGCTATCGGCCAGGCCAGCGAGACGGCCTTTTGCCGGGATTTTTGTTTTCTGGATGATCAACACTCGTTGCCGGTCAACAATGGACTGATTGCAATCGACCCTGCCACCCAGAAAACCGAAATGCAGGGCGTATTTGCCGGCGGTGATGTCGCTAACGGCCCGGCAACGGTCATCGAAGCCATAGCCGCGGGACGCCGGGCGGCAGTCTCAATCGATACGTATTTAGGCGGGGATGGCGTAATTGAATTGGGAATTGGGAATTGGGAATGTGGAAACGGCCAACTTGATTATGACGGAAAGCGAGACGCCGGATTTATGGAGTTGAAACGGGTTGAAGTGCCATCTTTGCCCCTTAACCAAAGACACGACGGATTTTCCGAGGTTGAGCTCTGTTACAGCGATGCGCAGGCAAAAGCTGAAACGCATCGTTGCCTGCAGTGTGATCTGGAAATCTGCCTGGCCAAGCAAATAAGAGTCGAAGAACTCGGCAGCTAAATGTTTATATTTTCAACTATTTTTTTCCTGCCGCTTGATCGCATTAGATAATGCGTTACGTTAGATGGTGATCTCTGAACTTCACTTGTAACAGAGGAAAAAATATATGGATAAGGAAAAAATGCTTGAAGGCAAACGCATTCTGATTGTCGATGACGAGCCTGATGTACTGGATACCCTTGAAGATCTGCTGCCGGCGTGTATCACGAAAAGAGCTACGAGCTTTGATGAAGCCAAAGCCTTACTGGAAGGTCAATATTTTGATATGGCCATTTTAGATATCATGGGTGTCGAAGGTTACGAATTATTGAAAACTTGCAACGAAAAGCGCGTTATCGGTGTCATGCTGACCGCCTATGCCGTGACACCGGAAGATATCAAGAAGTCATTTGAAGATGGGGCGGCCTCTTTTGTCCCCAAAGAACAAATGCATAACATTACCACTTTCTTAACGGATATTTATGAAGCCAAAGAAAAGGGTAAGAGCTTCTGGTGGCGATGGTTCGACCGGCTGGCGGACTATTGCGAGCGCAAGTTCGGGCCGGACTGGCAAAAAAAACACGGTTTCAAGGTGAGGTAATGTCACCTCAAAGATGAATGTCAAAATTAAAATGGCTAAAAGGATCGAATCTCCTGACGCATAAATACAGTGTAAGATATGACAAAACAGATGACGGTAATGGCCATTAGAGAGATAATGTAAGGCACAACAATCAGAACACTCTGACTTAAGCTCAGAGGTCCTGAAAACCGTGACATCGACAAACTTTCCAGCGGTCCCAACGTCAGCATCGAGCCGGTCGATTTGCGCATGGGATTAATAATCGTAGCGGTGGCGTCCGAGTATAGCTTCATTGGTGAGGTAAGTGTCATCGCTTTGACAACTTTGGCTCGCCAGAGAACGTCCTCCGAAGCGGCGTCTCCGGCCTCAGGTGTCAGCGCATTGGCCAAAACGTTGACCCCGATGGTTAAAAAAAAGGAAAAGAATATCCAGAGCGCCAAAGCAGCCAGCGCAGAAGTTGCCGTGCTGCGGAAGATGATTGAAAATAAAATAGCACATCCCAGCCAGAATGAAATATAGATAATGCTTATAATGAGATAGATAAAGATCCTCCAAATCTCTTCCAGACCCGGCACGATTCCTAATAGCATTAACCCAAGGCCGGTAATCACCAGTACGATAGACACCATCATAACCGTTATCATCACAACTCCGGCCAGAAACTTTCCATTGATGACTGTGTCGCGGTAAATCGGCTGTGAAAGCAATTTGCTGAGGGTGCCTTCGTTTCTTTCTCTGTTAATGGTGTCGAATCCAAGGATCAAACCCACGAGTGGACCAAAAAGGGCAACAAATTGCACCAGTGAAAACAGGGCGCCTGAAGATGTAAAAAGCATTAGAAATATAAACCGGGGTTTGACCACTCCCTGCAGATCGGTTCTGATGTTCAAGCCGACCATATAGGCCGTAATCAGACTGACCATTGCAATCAGAGCAAATATGATGGTGAAGCGATAGCTGCTGAAATGATCCGCCAGTTCTTTTTTAACAATTATTTTAAGGCCATGCATGGTCATGACTCCTGAAAATACTTCATGTAAATTTCCTCTAACGTATACTTTTCTTTGCCGACTCCAAATTTTTCTTTGGCCAGTTGATCGATGGAGCCCTGGGCCACCATCTGGCCTCTGATCATAATGCCGATGCGGTGACAAATTTTCTGGACCTGGTGCAGCAGGTGACTGGAGAGCAAAACAGTCATTTGCGTATCACGGCACAGGCTCTGAATAAGAGCGATCATTCGATTGGTGGCATCCGGATCCAGGCCCAGTGTCGGCTCATCCAGAAAAGCGATTTTAGAATCCTTTATCAGCAGTTCGGCAATGCCGAGTCTCTGCCGCATGCCTCGGGAGTATGTGGCAATTTTTTTGGCCGCATCATCGGCGAGACCCACGGTCTCAAGTGCATTGTCAATACGTTCCCCGGCATGATCTCCGGTATAACCGTTTAATTCAGCAACAAATTTCAACATTTGTTTTGCATTCAAGTCCGAGTAGAACCCCATGTTTTCCTGCAGATATCCGATCTGAGATTTGACTTTGATGGGCTCTCTGGTAGGGTCGAATCCCAAAACTCGAGCTTGGCCACTTGTCGGTTCGGTCAATCCAAGCAACATAAGCAATGTGGTTGTTTTACCGGCGCCGTTCGGTCCTAAAAATCCGAAGATTTCTCCTTCATTCACCTTGAAAGAAAGGTTTTCGACGGCTGCCTGACCGCTGTAAATTTTGGTCAAATCCCGGGTTTCGATGACAGCTGTGGCTTCCATGTCTAGCGCCTCCCTATCCAGCGAAATAAACCGAACAGGCCGGCGATGACGGCAACAATAATGCCAATACCCACCCAGCCCCAGGCTGCAGAAGCCTTTACCGTAGCCCGAAATTCGAGGCTTCTGGTTGCTTTTTCGCCTTCAACATTTACAGCAACCGAATAATCTCCAACCAGGGCATCTTCGTAGGGCGTAATAATCATTTCAACCTGTTTCAGACCTCCGGGTTCGATCGAGTCGATTTTTTCGGGCTTGAATTCCACTTTCCAGTTCTCCGGTTTAAAGGATAAAAATTTGATATTATTGTTTATCGCCGATCCGGTGTTTTTGATATAAAAAGATACATTGGATGCTTTGCCCTGCTTGGAATCAAACGATAACAACCCATCGGGCGTGCCAACCTCAATCCCGTATGTGCCGGTGAGGATGACCATTAATTTGGCATCGGCATTGGCATTGCTGGAGCTAACCCTCACGTTGATGGGATATTCACCGGCCGCGGCTCCCATTGCCGGTTTTACCTCCACCGCAACGCTGGTGCTTTGTTTACTTTTGATGCGCAGGCTGGATATAAACTTGGTTTCGTAAGCGGGTTTAAAATTGATATCCCAGCCCTGGGGTCCCGTGGCGGCCAGATCAAAGATGGCATCTTCATCCAATTTGCTGTCGACTTCCACGGAAAATTCAAAAGTGGCATCCGATGGTCCCCGGATGACCGGATAGGATGTCGTCAGCCGAACACCTTTTGGCTCTTTTGATTCACCTCTCTCGGCCATCACGGTAATCGTAACCGGCTGTGACATTTTGAATTTTCCGTCAAGTGTGCTGGCGCTAATTCGAAACTGGTAATCGCCGGGCGTTACATCTTTTGGCAGGTCGGCTTCAAAGGTAAGGCTTTTATCTTTGCCGGAAGGAACATGAACACCCGTTACTGAATACCGGTAGGTCTTAATCCGGGCATTCCAACCGTCCGGCATGTCGTCCACCCGTACACTGACGTTTTCGTCTGATTTGCCCTTATTGTGAAAAATGACATCCATGCTGACCTGTTCCTCACCTTTGACAATTTTAACCCCCGGATATTCTACTGCCATGGTGACCCGTCTTGCAGGCAACTCAGCTGTTTCTCCGACTTCTTTCGCAAACGCAGCCCCGGTCCCTTGAATAACGATCAACATAAAAGAAATTAAAGCAATACTGAAAAAACGATGAACAGGTTTGGCGCAAAACATGCTGCTTCCTCCTTATATACATTTACCAATATTTGATTGCTTAAAACTGACGACCTGTCGGTCTTTTGTGATCCTTCGATAGAAGAATCGAGCCTTTCTTCAAATGTGCTAGATTTAGCGGTGTCATGTTCATAAAAGATTGGCCTTTATTAAATTCCTGATTCGAATATGTCAATTTTAATTTTAGCTTAATTGAAATATAGTTTTCTGAGCCAACGATCACCCGCAGAGCGGGTGGCCTGAATTTTACCGCCCATATTCGTGCCATATGGCAAAATATAGTATTTCAATGATAAATTAAAATTTATCATTGAAAACTAACTCTTGAGAGTAGCAAGAGGGCCATATGATTCATAACAGCAACTTGTATGGATGGGACCGGGTGCAAAGCACCCGTTTTGAAAAATCCAATCAAACCATTAAACCAAATTCAGCCTGTGGGTCGAAATAATACTGTGATATGAACGTTTCGTATTCCGAAACGATCCAGGGGAATCATCACGGCGTGGTCCGTGGTTAAACCCGGTGGAAATGAAACAGAAACAGGCATCTCACCGGAAATAACACCCTCTCCGGCGCATCGCGCGCACTCATATAATCCGACACCCCCTCGGCCATGGCAAGTGGGGCAGATGGCCTGGACCGGCACCATGACCCTGGCATTTCCGCCGAGATGCGCCTGCTCCGGTGTCAGGGTTACCTCAAGCGTCAGGTTTCGGACACGGGCGGATTTCGATTGCGCCAGATCTGAAAAATTACGCCACAGCCAGTCAAAGATCTCATCAAACGAAGGGGTGAATGACTGAAACGATCGTACGGGTGATATTTCGCCCATATCCACTGGCTTTTCCTCGGGAATGAGCGGTTCGGGTTCAGGGTAACGCGTTCGTCTCAAAGGTTTTTTTATGGGCACTTTTCTGATGCTTTGCTCATATTCACGTTTCCTGCGTTTATTTCCGAGGACCGAATAAGCT
>JASFGN010000129.1:0-7330 GCA_050123735.1 Desulfobacterales bacterium
CCCGGGGTGTGCCATTTTCTCCTGCGCCTTACCGGCGTTGGGTCGGATCGCCACCCGCGTGCCCTTCTCGTTGTGGCTGCCACCTGGGCGCTTTATGCAGCCTGGGAGTGGCTGGTTCAGATTAAGACACCGGAAGCGAACATCCGGGTTGATCTGATGGTGATCTGGCCAATCGTCTTGAGCATCTCCGTCTGGTTTTCGATCAGGGCATTCAAGTAAGCCGGCCCGGGCATTTATTTCTAACAACTGAAAGGAAAGAGAATTGTGAATCGTCATTTTTATTTTTTAACCGGTGTATTAACCATCGCGGTGATACTGCTGTCAGGTGCAATCCCGACGGGCAGTGAAATGTCCGAGGTAATGAAAACCGCGTTTGCTAATCCTGGATCGACTGCATCGACGGCCGGCGCCGGTGCGAGGGAAGAGGCAAAACCCAGCTCGGCCAACCCGCTTGCCGGAACACGATGGCAGCTGCTGGAGATTCAGTCGATGGACGACACAATCGGCACCGTCCGCCCCAAAGATCCGTCCCTTTTTACCATGCACCTGAATATTGATGGTACGGTCACCATGCGTCTGGACTGTAATCGTGCCAGCGGTACCTGGACCGCCGAGCCCAGCGGCGACGGTCTGAGCGGCCGTTTCGAGTTCGGCCCATTGGCAGGCACCTCTGCCGTTTGCCTGTCCCCGAATCTGGACGAGCGTATCTTGGCGCAAGCCAAATTTTTCCGCGGCTATCTGCTGCGTGAAGGCCGACTGTATTTGAGTCTTATGGCCGATGGCGGCATCTATGCCTGGGTGCCGGACACAGACAAATCAATTGCTGCAAGCGTTCCCGCCGCCCCTGAGGATGGCGGGCCGCGCAACTGGAAAGTAAGCGGCGTCTCCCGCACGCTGAACCTCCGGGAACAGCCGTCTATAACGGCAAGAATCGCTGCCAGGTATGTCCCCGGAATGATTCTTGACAATTTGGGATGCCAGCGCGCCGAGGGCCGGATCTGGTGTGATGTCCAGCAGTTGGGCGGAGGCCCGCGCGGCTATGTAGCCGCAGAGTTTCTACAGCCCGCGGTATCGCCCGATGGGAGTGTCGCAACAGGCCCCGATGATTCGGCGCTGCGTGCCGGTCAGGGCAAATTCGATGCAACGGGGAATATCCCTTGTGCGCAGTATGTCGGTCAGCCGATGATGCAATGCGAATTCGGCGTCGCCCGCTCCGGCGGTGGCTACGCCACGGTCGTCCTCAAGAAGCCTGATGGCTACAAGCGCGCAATCTTTTTCCGCATGGGAAGGCCAATCGGCGCCGACACCAGCGAGGCGGACGGCTACTCCGAATTCCGCACAACCAAGGAAAATGACCTGCATCTGATCCGCGTAGGTAACGAGCGCTACGAAATTCCGGAAGCTGCGGTCATGGGCGGCTGACACCGGATTCTGAAAGGACACGCTGACATTCTCTTAGCAACTTTGTCTGCGTGATTTTGATTCGCTGGCATTTTGGAAACGCGCAGGAATGTAAAGAATTTCAGAAGCAAATGAGGAGGGAACACCTCAGTTGGGTGGATGTGGATCCAGGACGCTGCGAATGGCGGTGGCCAGGTCATTTTTGATGACCGGTTTCATGATAAATTTTTGAATACCCATTTCCAGCGCTTTTTCTTCGGTAATGTCTTCGTTAAAACCGGTGCATAAAATCACCGGGATATCCGGTTTGACGTCCAATAATTTTCGGGCCAGCTCGTCGCCGGACATGCGCGGCATGGTCATGTCCGTAATCACCAGGTCGTAATTCTGGGGTTGTTTTGAAAATTCGTTGAGCGCTTCGATGCTGTCGGTTCGAGCGGTCACCTTGTAGCCCAGATTTTCAAGCATCTGCCGTTCCATGCTAACGATTTGCTCTTCATCATCGACCAACAGAATGCGCTCGCTCCCCCTTTCCGTGCCATTGACCGGTTCATATTCTGTTTGAACATCTTCCTCCTCGATCACCGGCAGCAAAACCGTGAAAACCGCTCCTTTTCCAGGCGAGCTTGTGGCGGTAATATCACCGCGGTGGTTTTTTATAATACCGTGAATGACCGATAACCCCAGACCGGTGCCTTTGCCCTGTTCTTTGGTGGTGTAGTAGGGCTCAAATATCCGATCGAGTACCGCAGCATCCATACCGCAGCCTTCATCCTTAACCTGCAACTGCACATGTCTGCCGGGCTGCATGCCGATTTTTTGAACCGTGTGCGCGTAATCGACATAGATCTCCTTCAGGCTGACTTCCAGCTTGCCCCCCTTGTCCTGCATGGCCTGGTAGGCATTGGTGCATAGATTCATGATTACCTGATGGATCTGGGTGGCATCTCCCATGACCGGGGCACAGTCTTCATGGATGTCATGCACAATTTCGATAGACGCCGGAATCGATGCGCGCAACAGTTTGAGCGCCTCTTTGGCAACCTGTTGAACTTCTACCGGTTTGCGTTCCTGGCTGCCCTGCCGGCTGAACGTTAAAATCTGCTTGACCAGCTCCTTGGCACGATTGGCGGCTTTGAGTATCTCTTCCAGATTGTTATGGGCCACCGAGTTCTCCGGCACTTCATCCATGGTCAATTCAGTATACCCGACGATCGGAAATAAAATATTATTAAAATCATGGGCGATACCGCCTGCCAGGGTGCCAATGGCCTGTATTTTAAGAACCTGCTGCAGCTGGCGTTCATATTTGGCCAGTGTCTGGGTGCGCTCTTCAACCATCTGTTCAAGGACCTCGTTCTGATTGCGCAGCAGCGAATAAAACTCGAGACTTTCCAGGGCGTTGGCGGTATTGAGCAAAATAATCGACAAGAGCGTCAGTGAGGTATCGGGAATCTTGCTGTCTTTTTCAGGCAGCAACCCGACATACATACCCCTGATACGGGAATAAGTGGCAATAACATGCAGGACAAATTTACGACTGTGATCTTTGGAAGATATCAGAACGCCGCGCTTTTCTCGAATGGCCCAGGCGAAATAGCCCTGTTCGATCATGTGATCGACCTGCGACTGGATAAAGCTTTCCAGGTTCTTTTGATTGCATACAGATAAATCGAAATTTGAATTTTCCTGGTCTACAAGATAGAGCGCATTGGCCTCGAATGGAATCAGATGACTGATGCGTTTATCGGCTTCCTGCAAAATGTACTCGGCGCCATATCCCTTGTTGATATTTTCCTGGAAATCGCCCAGCGAAAGGGCCATTTCGAGGGCATTTTGGATAAAACGCCGATTTTCCTCAAGATAATCAATTCTATCCAGAAGCTTTTCGGCGTCCATCGGTATGGTGGCGACTTGATCCATGAGCGATTTACATGTCCAGTATAGATTCCAGTGCAAAATATTGATGGGTGGCCTGTTTGGTTACCACATCAAAACAGCTCGGTGACAGTTCCAGGCTTTCCCAGGCGGCATTGTTCAAGGGCGGCACAAAACGCTCACCGCTGGTACCAATCCCCAAACCGTTTGTAATGATATCGGCCAGGTGAACCAGGGTGGCGGGCAGCGGTTGCTGGGCTTCCTGGGGACTATGATGGAAAAACACATTGTTTTCCAGAACCATGGGCAATTTCCACTGCTGTAGAAGATGCTTGACCAGATGGGTATGGTTACAGCCCAGATAATCTGTTTCCTGCAGATACAGCAGCATATCGGAAGAACGCGCACGGCTCAGTATATTGCGAGATTCATCGGGAAAATAACTATAAAGAATCAAGCGTCCCAGGTCGTGCAGCAACCCGGAGACAAACAGTTGTTCTGTCTGAGGTATGTTTTTATGCGCGGCTAAAATGCGTGAAATAATGCCGCATGCCAGACTGTGCCTCAGAAAGGAGTACATGCTCAGTATCTCCTTTGGAATTTTGTTAAACAAGGAGATCAGGCTGATACCCAGTGCCAGGCCGGAGATTTCCCGGGTCCCGATCAGGGTCACTGCCAGTGATATTTTGTCGATTTTGGATGGAAACCCGTAAAAGGGTGAATTGACGATTTTTAACAGCAGAGCCGTCAAACTTGGACTGCGCTGAACCACCTGCGCAATATCCTCTGCCGATGATAGGGGATTGGCTATAACCTCGTTTAGTTCGAAAACGATTGACGGAATTTCAGGCAGTGTAATCTTTTTACTTTTTAATTTTCGAAGAAAATCATTTCCATTTCCGGAATTTTTGCTCTCGACTTCCAACAGATCGATTGTTTTTTGATTTCCGTTAATATTATGTTTGCAGCGAAATTCAACAGCTATTCGGAAAATCTCTTTGATCGCCGGATGTTCCAAATCAACATGTCGAAACAGACCCTTGGTTTTTTCTTTAATTTTTTCAATTCGTTCGGGATTTGCCGGTCCGGGGGTGGGGCTTTTGTCACCATTGTTTCCCTGGATGTTGACCTCGGTAATCCCCCAGATCTTAAAAATTCGGATATGGGACGACTGAATCTTTTTATTTTTTTTCAACAGCAGGCGTCCGTTGATATCCCTGACTTCTTCATCCAGAACCATACCCGGTTTTAGGTCTTTAATGTGCGTAAGGCCCATTTGATGCAACTCCAGATTTGCACGTGCAATTGAAAAATTCTATAAGAAACCAAAATAGTTTATAATTTTATTTATTGCAGCCTGATTCCGTCACCAGGATTATCTTTTTGGTGTTATTAATGATTATCGTCTCTCCGGGGTATAAACTTAAGGAAAATTAAGAAAAATCGGTTTGTTCTGAATATTTTGAAGGATCAGAGGTCGGGTGCTGCCGCCGCAAAACCTATACGGTCGGATCGGTCTTGAGCCGCCGGGCAAATTTTAAAAGGGCTGCCAGGTAGTCCTGTAAACCGCGCATGAAAATATCATTGTGATTGGCATTGGGAATTGTAACCAGGGTTTTATCGGTAGCCGGGCAAATTTCAAACAGCACGACGCCTTCTGAGTGGGGAATTATATGATCATGCTCGGCATGAATGATCAATGTGGGTTTATGAAAATTGCGAATTTTGTCTGCGTTTTGAAAGCCTTTGGCCTCCTCAAAGCCCATCGCAGCCGTATCAACACCTAAAAGCTGTAGCAGAGGGGCAGAACGGGCAAAGCCGCTTTCGACAACCAGACCATCAATTTGCGCGGCGTAATGCGACGCCAGTTCCAGTACGGAGGCACTGCCCAGAGATCGGCCCATCAGCGCCAGCGGGCCGTTATATTCGTTTTGTGCAAGCCACCGGCTGACGAAATCGAAAATAATATGGCAATCGCGCATCATGGCTGTGGCCGTGGGGCTGCCGGTGGAGCGACCGTAACCGCGATAATCAACGGCCAGAAAGTTGATGCCCAGTTGATTGACGATGGGTCCGAATTCATCGTAATCAGCGACAATTTCGCCATTGCCGTGAAAAAAAAGAACATTCACACCTGTGCGGTCAACCAGGTGAAATCGGGTGCCGATACGTATATCGGCTTCAACCGGGATCATGATTCGGCTTTCATCGGTTGCCGATTCGGATTGCCCGAATTCCGGACGCGGATGAAACAGGACATTTGATATGGCCGGCCGATCCAAAAGCGCATAATTTATCTGAGAGATATCGATCATTGAAATCCTCCCGTATTCCAATTTATAAATTTGAAACGATTCATTAAAGTCTAGAGCACTCCTCGATAATACGCTATTTTTCTGGCAATCGGCATAAATACATCCAAAACATATTGTCGCTCTGCTTGACCAAGCGGCGTTGCCGCGCGTCCAATGTTGGCCAGTGTTTCGACTTCTGCTGGTGTCGCGCATCCCACGATGGCAACATCAATATCGCATGACAGTGCAAAGCGGATCAGCATGTCTGCTGTAATCTGAGCCTGGGGTAAAATAAAATGCGAGGCGCCCAGAACTTTCATGCCTACAACGGCAATTCCCCTTTCTCTGGCCGCCGGCAGGGTTTCGCTTAAAAATCCACCCAGAACTTCCTCCACCGGATTGACCGGCAGCATCACAGCGTCAACCGGCCATTGCCGCACCGCTTGAGTCAGGATGCGGGGATCATGATGCCCGGTTACGCCGATGGCGCGGATTTTGCCGGCGGCTTTGGCGTCTTCAAAGGCTTCCAGAGCGCCGCCGGCCCCTGAAATCATGGCAAGATCGGCTGCGGTACGGACATCATGAATTTGCCATAAATCCAAATAATCTGTTTTCAGGCGCTGCAAAGATTGTTTCAAATCAGCCGTGGCGCCGTCCCTGCTCCGGCTGGCCGATTTACTGGCCTGAAATATTCCACTACGGATATCCGGATGTCTTTCCCAGAGGCTACCGTAATAACATTCGCTGTCGGCATAAACGCGGGCTGAATCGAAATAAGTGATTCCCTGGTGGATAGCCGCGTGAATGACAGCCTGCGCTTCCAAATCGTGCCCGTGGGTCCGCAGGATGCCTTCGCCGCCCAGGCCCGTGCGTGTCACCGTTTGATCGGTTTTTCCGAAAAGTCTTTTTTCAATCTGTGTCGGGGTCATTGGGCGGTCCTTTTCAAGCAAGGTCCGGCGGTATTTCGAGCATACGGGCAGCGACCTCTTTGAGAATTTTAACGGCCACCATCGCGGTTATATCTGAAAAGTCGCGTCCGGGATTATATTCAACAATGTCAGCGCCAACGATTGGGGCCTGCAAGTGCTGAATCAAATCGATCAATTGCCGGGTCGTCAAGCCGCCGGGTTCATGGTGCGCGACACCGGGGGCAAACGCCGGATCCAGTACGTCCAGGTCGATCGAGAGATACAACGGCCCTTGCAACCGGATACGGGCTGTTTTTTCCAGTTGCGCTATGGTGATGATTTCCGCGCCGAAACGCTCGGCCTGTTGTTTCTGATGCGGATTAAGCGTTCGAATTCCGATCTGAACCAGGCGCGACGCCAGCTTTTCTTCCATGATGCGCGCAAACGGGCAGGCATGCGAAAAGCGGTTGTCGTCATAGCGGTCATACAGGTCCGGGTGTGCATCCAGGTGCACAATTTCAAGCCGAGCGTATTTTTTATAATGAGATTTTAAAAGCGGATAGGTGATGGCGTGATCGCCGCCCAGCGAAATGAGGCGAATATGGCGATTCAACAGGTCGCTGGTGGTGGCTTCAATGCTTTCAATAGCATTTGATTCGCCGTCGATATCCATATCGCCCAGATCAATAAATTCGGGCCGATCTGCCAGATCAATGCCCGATTCCGAGCACAGATTGCAGGCACCGGCATGCATGACCCTGCGAATTTGAGCCGGAGCTTTGGCAGCGCCTTGCAAAAAAGAAGAAAAGGCATCGAAGGGGATGCCGACTACTGCAACCGTCCCCGGAG
>JASFGN010000130.1:0-7326 GCA_050123735.1 Desulfobacterales bacterium
CCAAGGACAATTCCATCGCAGTCATTCACTGCGGTTGTCGAGAGTTGGAAGTTATGGCCGGTAATCAATGCCGCTTTGATTTCCCGACTGAGACCTGTATTCTCATGGGAAATTTCGCAAAATATATGGTCGATTACGGAGTAGGCAGGTACATCACAAAAGATGAGGCCTTAAGAATTATTGAAACACTGAGACAGAAAGGAGCGATTCATCAGATTTTTCATGAAGAAGAAGATTTGTCTAGATCAGAATTTGGCTTTTGTAGCTGTTGCTGGGATTGTTGCGGCATTCTTGGATCATACAACAGAGGGATACTGCCCTTGAATTTCAAAACATTTTATTTGGCGCAAATAGCCGATGAATCACTTTGCGATGGATGCGGAACTTGCGAAAATCATTGTCCGGTCCAGGCGATAACTGTCAATAATGGCAAATCCCAAATTGACGTCGACAAATGTATCGGCTGCGGTCAATGTGAGTTTCAATGTCCCAATAATGTTATAACCTTAATTGCTCAAGAACGTGAAGTCATGCTGCCGCTTCAAAAAAGATCGGAAGCACGAATACAGGCATGAGTTTTTATGATACTCAAACGTATTGCGGAATAGCAGATATGAAGGTTGTTGTTGTAGGTATCTGTAATAAAATAATTTGGATTACTCCAACGACTCATAAGGATTGTCTATTCTTTGAAATTTGTGAGATAGCGAACATAACTGCATTTTTAGACATCTTCTCATAAGATGCCCTGCAACACGCTCTTAAAGATGCTCCCCTTACTTCAGTCGGATAAAGATCGATTCTTCTCCGCATTTAACACCCGGACAATATTATTCTATTCTTATATAACTATCTAATATTCATTTCCGATTCAGGAGTTGGCGATGATGTTGCGCGCTTCCTTCAGCGCCTGATCCAGCTTGGCAGGCTGTGTGCCGCCGGCCTGCGCCAGGTCCGGCCGTCCGCCGCCACCACCTCCAACGATCGGTGCGATTTTCTTGATGATGTTCCCGGCATGAAAACGATCGGTAAGGTCTTTGGTCACGCCGACAATCAAAAATGCTTTTGGACCCTTTACGCTTCCCATCACAACAATACCGGATTTCATCTTGTCTTTGAGCCGGTCTGCCAGGTCTCTGAGGGCAGCCGGATTGTCCACCGCCACCTGCTGGATCAAAACATTCGTATCGTTGATGGTTTGAATTGCCTCACCACCGGCTTCAGCCGACGCTGAGGCTATTTGGGCCTTGAGCCGGTCGATCTCTTTCTCAAGGGCCTTATGATCCGCGAGCAGCCTCTTAAGCTTTAGCGGCAACGCTTCCGGATTTTCTTTGACCAGATGAGCGGTGTCCTCAAGCAGGTTGGCTGTTTTCTGGACATATTGAAGCGCAGCGTCTCCGGTCAGCGCTTCAATCCGCCGCACGCCGGAAGCAATACTGGATTCACTGGTGATTTTAAAAAGACCGATATCTCCGGTTTTGGCGGTATGCGTACCACCGCAAAGCTCCTTGCTGAAATCAGACAGGGAAACCACGCGCACGCGGTCACCGTATTTTTCTTCAAAAAGTGCGGTGGCACCTGACTTAAAGGCCGCTTCAGCTTCCATTTCCTCGGTATGGGTGGGTACGTTCTCACGGATCCGGCGATTCACACGGGTTTCGATTTCCATCAGCGTATCGCGATCCACAGGTGAAAAATGCGTGAAATCAAAGCGCAGGCGATCCGGCGCAACCAGCGATCCGGCCTGTTTGACATGCTCACCGAGCACTTCTCGCAAAACGGCATGCAGAATGTGCGTCGCGGTGTGATTCAGGGCAGTCGCGGCGCGCTTCGCCGCGTCAACATGCAGCGTTATCGTCTGGCCCTTTTTTATTTTACCGGAGGTAACCTTACCTCTGTGAATCACGATTCCGGCCGGATCCTTGATGGTATCGACCACGGTCATCTCAAAATTCTTAGCGCTAATTTTGCCACTGTCACCCACCTGACCCCCGGCTTCTGCGTAAAACGGTGTTTCCGCGCTGACCAGTTCAATTTCCTGGCCGGCTGTGGCTTCGTCAACAGCAGCGCCATCATGCACCAGCAGGGTGGCTTTAGACTTGGTGGTGATCATATCGTAGCCGTGAAATTTGGGCTTAAATCCCCGGACCGACAGGTTCCTGTAAGCTTCGCCGAGGGTGGTGAAGGTCGCCACCGAGCGGGAGCGGGCCCGCTGTTCTTCCATGAAACGGTCAAATCCATCGATATCAAGGCTCATATTTTCATCACGGACCACATCGCGCACGATATCGACCGGAAAGCCGTATGTATCATAGAGCTTGAAGATGACATCACCGGGTACCTGGGATTCGCCCCTGGCCTTGATCTCGGAAAGCGTATCATTCAACAGCCGCAGACCGGTGTCCAGGGTTTCAAGAAATCGAACCTCTTCATTTTCAATAATATTGGTGATAAAGGCCGCGGCCTCCGACAGCTCCGGATAATCCGGTTTCATTATATCAAACACCACACCGGCGGTTTTATGCAGAAACGGTCGCTTGAGGCCGATGTTGCGACCGTAACGGATGGCCCGGCGTAAAATACGGCGTAGCACATATCCGCGGCCTTCATTGGCCGGCATAATACCGTCGCCGATCAGAAACGCCGCCGCCCGGCTGTGGTCTGCGATGACCTTCATGGCCACATCCGTTTCGCGGGATTCACCGAATCGCCTTTCAGCCAGACGTTCGGCTTCGGCGATGATGGGCCGGATGAGGTCTGTATCAAAATTGGTGGGCACGTCCTGAATGACCGAAACGATGCGTTCAAGCCCCATGCCGGTATCAATGCTGGGCTTGGGCAGCGGTGTCATTTTGCCGGATGCATCCCGATTAAATTGCATGAACACCAGATTCCAGATTTCCAGGTAGCGATCGCACTCGCAGCCCACCGCACAATCCGGTCGGTCGCATCCGTATTGCGCACCGCGGTCCAGCAAGATCTCAGAACAGGGACCGCACGGACCGGTATCGCCCATGGACCAAAAATTGTCCTTTTCCCCGAATCTGGCGATGCGCTCATCGGGCAGGCCGATGTTTTTGCTCCATAAATCATAGGCTTCGTCATCATCCAGGTAAATAGAACCATAGAGCTTGTCTTCCGGCAGCCCATAACCGTTGGTAAGCAAATCCCAGGCAAATTCAATGGCACCTTCCTTAAAATAATCGCCGAAAGAAAAATTGCCCAGCATCTCAAAAAAGGTATGATGCCGCGCGGTATAGCCGACATTTTCAAGATCATTATGTTTACCCCCGGCACGAACGCATTTCTGAGAAGTGGTTGCCCGGACATAATCTCTTTTGTCTTCACCCAGAAAGACACGTTTAAATTGCACCATACCGGCATTAATAAACAGCAAGGTCGGGTCATCATGGGGAACCAATGATGAACTGCGAACAATCCGGTGATTGTGTTTTTCAAAATAACGCAAAAAATGGTTGCGTATTTCATTTCCGGTCATGCATATCTCCACATTAGGCTTTTGCTTTTTTGGTTGCCTCGGCTTCGTCTTCTTTGGCGTCGCTGGCTTCCGCATCCGCAAGCCCCAGTGCCTTTCTGACTTGACCGTACATGGACTCAAAAAGATCAGGATTTTCCTTTAAAAACCGTTTAACGTTTTCACGACCCTGCCCGATGCGCTCCCCCGCATGCGAGTACCAGGAGCCGCTTTTTTCAATAATTCCGGTTTCAGCGCCCACATCAATTAAATCGCCGTATTTTGAAATGCCCTCGCCATAGACAATGTCAAATTCGGCATCGGTAAAGGGCGGTGCCATCTTGTTTTTAACCACCCGAACCCGGGTGCGGTTTCCGATGACCTCCTGTCCATCCTTGATGGCACCGATTCGCCGGATATCCAGTCGCACAGAAGAATAAAATTTAAGGGCATTGCCGCCGGTGGTAGTCTCAGGGTTGCCGAACATCACACCGATTTTCATCCGAATCTGATTGATGAAAATAAGGGATGTCATGGTTTTACTGATCGTGCCGGTTAACTTTCGCATCGCCTGGGACATCAAACGGGCTTGCAGCCCCATATGGGAATCTCCCATTTCTCCTTCGATTTCAGCGCGCGGTACCAGCGCGGCCACCGAGTCAATCACAACAACATCAATGGCACCGCTTCTGACCAGCATGTCCGCAATTTCAAGTGCCTGCTCGCCGGTATCCGGCTGGGCCACGAGCAGATCATCACAATTAACGCCGAGCTTTTTCGCATATACGGTGTCAAGGGCATGCTCGGCATCTATAAACGCTGCGATACCATCTTTTTTCTGCGCTTCAGCAACCGCATGCAGGGCCAGGGTGGTTTTGCCGGACGCTTCCGGACCGTATATCTCAATTATTCTGCCCCGGGGCAAACCGCCAATTCCCAGTGCTTTGTCCAGGGCCAGCGAACCGGTAGATATAACCGGCACCTGAACAACCGGGCGGCTTCCCAGTTTCATGATGGAGCCCTTGCCGAATTGACGTTCGACCTGGGACATCGCCGTTTCCAATGCTTTTTCTTTATCCGCTGAAATCGTCATAAAGCCCTCCTCATGGCTTGATGTAACTTGCTATCAACAACACTTTGTCAAAATAATGTCGTCTCATTCCTAACCCGGTCAAGCCGGAAATAACAATTGAAGATTGAATACTGAATATTGAATATTCAATTTTAACGACCGCAACAATACCCCCATACGATTGCTCTGCCACAAAAAGGTACTAAAAATGAACTTGAGCAACCCTTGTATAAACGGCTCCGGTCGGGTGCAGCTCGCTTTTAAACAGGGTAATCTCGTTGGCCTCAAAAGCTTCGGATTCAAATGAATTAAATTTAGCGAGCGCCGCCTGCAAGCGATCGGCAGCAATTTTTCCTTTTACCCGGCCCAGTGTCAAATGGCCTTTGAATGGGCGCATTTCTGCGGGAAATCCCAAATCCGCCAGGTGCGCGTCTAACGTATGCTGTAAACTTTTCAGGTCGTCCAGCTGTCCGCCAAGGCCGACCCATATGACGCGCGGTCGCCGGGAATTCGGGAACACCCCCATTCCGCTGGCAATCAGGCGCAAGGCATTGCAGCCCTTGGCGGTCAGCGTCATGGCGTTCACAATTGCATCGGTGCGGTTTACTTCGATGTTGCCTAAAAATTTCAACGTCAGGTGAATGTTTTCCGGCCGTACCCATTTGACACGGAAACCATAAGACTTGAGCGTTTCCTGAGCTGCGCCGATAGCGGTGCGAACGGTCTCTGGCAGATCAATGGCGACAAAAGAACGAAAAGTTTCTGTCATCGTTAAATGGTAAATTGTTTGAGCCGTTAATTCGTCAAATGGTCAAATCATTTATTCTTCAAAGGGTTTCATCTATTTTTTACGATTTAACCAATCAACTATTTAACTATTTAACGAAATGTTTACTTCTATCCAGCTATTGTCAAAACCTACGATGCTGCATCCCGCAACTTTTTTATTGGATGGCCGCTGCAGAGGGTACCGCTTCGATCTTGGACGTAATATTATTCTGTATCCAGGCGGCATCCCACCACTCGATCGGATTAACAAAAGTATTGTGTACCAGCACACTGAAGTGCAGATGATCGCCACCCGCAAGCCCGGTACTGCCCGTGCGGCCAATAATATCGTCTTTTGCCACCTTCTGTCCTTTGGTCACGTCGCTGGCATTCAGGTGGGCGTACATGCTGAAGAGCCCGAATCCGTGATCGATGAGCACTGTAGTTCCGTATATCCCCAGGTCTCCGCTAAATTTGACGATTCCGCTATTGGCCGCCGGAACGGGTGCATGCTGGACCGAAGCCAGGTCGATGCCCAGATGTACCTGCCGGTCAATAACCTTACCCTCGTACTCATAAACACGATGATCGGCAAAGCCTGCCTGATTCGCCGATCCGGCCAGGCGTTTAAACGGCCCCTGCCAGTATTTGACCGTCGCAGTCGTTTGAACCAACTCTGTTAGTTTTTGATAATTCGCCTGGCGCATATCGCGATTGATTTTAATAAATTTTTCGATCAGCGAGCCGCTCGGCGATTCGGCAGCTACGGTCTTGAATTCGGGCATTTTCCGGCTTAAAAACCGGTCCGAAATGCGGATGTTGTCATTTTTAAAAACCTTTTTACGAATGTAATTGTTGATCCCGGCCTCTGCGCTATTGCCGGCTTGATCATAGGCTCTGACAGAAATCCGAGTTTCGGGGCCCTGTTGATACCCCAGTCCAATATAAGCCATCTGAATGCCGGCATCCTGATAATAACCGGCATGAGCAGGGAAAAAATTGTCACCCACCTGGACCCCGCTCGAATGCGTATCTTGAGAAGTACGGAAAATCACGAGACCGGAACCGCCCTGCGTCAAGTTGTGCACCGTGCTGATGACTTCGATTTGCGGAGGCTGCGTGTCGATGATTAGATTCTTTTCGACATAAATCCGATTTCCCTTCCACCAACCCCGCCATGAATAGTCCCAGACAGCCAAACGCAAAATGGCTTCACCATCTGAAAATTGGTAAGATGCAGGCTCAAAGGGGATTTCCAGAGTTTGGATTTTGGTCTTACCACCGCTGAGAAAACCGGCCGAAGGAAAGTCAGTGTCAACCAGGACCACCTCTTGACCGTCTTTGATCATGGCAACCCAAACTTTTCTCAAACCGCTTTGGAGGTCGCTCAGAGAGATGGAAAATTTCTGTGACTTTCCCAGGTAGGGCGATGCAAGCTCAAAACCAACTTCAGGTTTTTGGCCCTCGAAGCGAATCAACAGAAACCAAAAGACGGGCACCAAAATGATGATGCCGGCAATTATCAGCAATCCGCGCTTGTTACGTTTCGGTTTTTCTTTCAACTGGTTACACTCCAATCAGGTGCAATAATTAAACTAGAATTAATAACAGGTCAAAGTTGCAGAATCAAGGCCTCTTTTCGTTTCTTGACTTTTGGCATTGCACGAGCTAAATTTTTTGCCCATCAATTATGAAAAAAGTTTATAAAAAACCCAGAAAACTCAAAATGATATTGCTGGCAACCATCGTGATCGCTTTGGGCACCATAATCGCAATTTATATTCAATTTCGGTCGGATGCAAACCTTGTGCAACGGGAAATGGACTCAACAGAACCGGATGCCACGCTATCGGTGAATAAAATACAACAAACAGCTACGCGAGATGGCATAAAGGAATGGAGCCTCGAAGCCGGCTCGGGCCATTATCTGGATAAGACTCGGCAATTATTATTAAAGGATGTAAAGGTTACCTTTTTTCTCAAAGACAGGAGTGAGATTATTCTGATCGCC
>JASFGN010000131.1:0-7312 GCA_050123735.1 Desulfobacterales bacterium
ATCGGCATCTGCTTCACTGGCGCACTTTGGTATGCTGATTCCCTCCGATACCATGGTGATGCAGGATGACTCCCGAACTGTTAACATCGCCCTTTCCTTTTCCCATCCGTTTGAAATGGTGGGCATGGAGCTGGTTAAACCAAACGTATTTAATGTGTTTGTGGATGGTAAAAAGCAGAACCTCCTGGGCTCACTTAAGCCAGCTCGCATAATGGGCCATACAGGCTGGCAGGCAGCATACCCAATAAAGCGTCCGGGCGTGTATGTGTTTTATATGGAACCCGAACCCTACTGGGAGCCGGCAGAGGATTCATTTATCGTTCATCACACCAAGGCCGTCGTGACAGCCTTTGGCGATGATGACGGCTGGGATACGGAAATCGGGTTGCCGACCGAAATTGTTCCGTTATCCAAACCATTCGGTCTGTATGCCGGCAATGTCTTTCAGGGAATCGTCAAACTTGCCGGCAAACCGGTTCCCTTTGCCGAAGTTGAAGTCGAATATTACAATATCGACAAGAAATATAAGGCCCCCAGCGTCTACATGATAACCCAGACCATCAAAGCCGATGGCAACGGCGTATTTACGTATGCCGCACCGGTTGCCGGATGGTGGGGCTTCGCCGCTTTAAACGCAGCCGATTTCAAATTGAAACACAATGGCAACGATAAAGACGTGGAGCTCGGCGCGGTCATCTGGGTGAAATTTCACAACCTGCAGTAACAATCGCGGTTGGAAGCCGCTCCGACACAAACAAATATTTTCAGCAAATTTACATCGAAAATGATGAGAATTCCTAAAAACCCATAACTCCAACACTCCATTAATCCAACACTCCAACTGCGGAGTGAAGCGGAGCAGTGTCATGCATATTTCAGAAGGGGTCCTATCCGGGCCCGTCCTCATATCCGGCGGCGCATTGGCGGTGGCTGGAACGGCCATCGGTCTTAAAAAGCTCGATTACGACCGCATTGCGCAGGCCGGTATGCTTTCAGCCGCTTTTTTTGTGGCCTCGCTGATCCATGTCCCGGTTGGTCCCGCGAATGCCCACCTGATCCTCAACGGGCTGGTGGGCTTACTGTTAGGATGGGCTGCCTTTCCGGCCATTCTGGTGGCGCTGGTGTTGCAGGCCATGTTATTTCAATTCGGCGGTATCACCGCCCTGGGTGTCAACACCATCATTATGGCACTGCCGGCAGTGCTGTGTTATTTTATTTGCAGCCCCTTTCTGCATAAAAAATCCGCTTTGGCCCTTGCGGCGGCGTTTGTCTGTGGTTTCTTGTCTGTTGCTCTGAGCGCTCTTATCTTAGGCCTGGCGCTCGTATTCACTGAAGAAAACTTCTTAGAAGTTTCGGCCATCGTCATTGCGGCCCACATCCCGGTGATGGTTATCGAAGGCCTCGTCACCGCCATGTGCGTGGCTTTTTTAAAGAAGGTTCAGCCATCCATGCTGCCCGGATCTTCCAAGTAGTAATTTATTCTAATTCGCGCTAAGATATGCAATAATCCGTATCTATCAAAGACTAAATCAAGATTATAAAATCTGAAGCACGAAATTCGAATCTCGAAACAAATTCAAAATCCTAAATTCAAATGTTTCAAACTTGTCTGGGATTTGAGTCATTTGAAATTTGAGTTTGTTTCGAATTTCGTGCTTTGGATTTAGAATTTACGCATTAAAAGTTTAAGCCTATCCATGAAACCTCAAATTCTGATACCAAACTTGGCAAAACGGATATGCATCTTATCTTTGGTTGTCGGCTTTTTATGGATCGGAGCCGCGCCCGTGGATGCCCACCGGGTTAACGTCTTTGCCTGGGTCGAAGGAGATACGGTCTTTGTCGAGAGCAAATTCAGCGGCGGCAAACGCGTCAATACAGGCAAGGTCACCGTGTCGGATGCCGAGGGAACGGAGCTCCTCACCGGCCTGACGGACGAAAACGGCGAGTTTTCCTTTAAGGTGCCTAAAAAAACCGACCTCAAAATTGTCATAGAGGCCGGCACGGGGCACAGGGGGGAGTGGACCGTTGCAGCCGGTGAAATTCAGATGCCCGCTGCCGGCAAGAAGCCGGAGCCGGAAAAAGATGAGACCATCAGGGGTATTCTCATCGGACTGGGCTTCATCTTCGGTCTGACCGCAATTGTGGCATTTATCCGCAAAGGCCGAAAGGGAAATAAAGACCATGAAAACACGAAAATTTAGACATTTATTTTCGTGCTTTCGTGGTAAAAAACAAGATATTCACCATGATCAGCGAACCCTTTGCCACCGGCAATTCAATCATTCATCAGCTTGATCCCAGAATTCGCGTGCTGCTGACGAGCGTGTATGCATTTGTCGTGGCCCTATCCTATCATTTCTCCGTTTTGATAACGGCGCTGGTGATCTCAATGCTTCTGATTGGCATCTCGCGCATCAATCTCAAGGCCGTGTTTAACAGAATTATATGGGTCAATGCTTTCATTTTGCTATTATGGGTGTTATTGCCGTTTACGTTTAAAGGTGACGTTCTGGCAAGCGTCGGTTCTTTTGCCGTTTACCGCCCGGGGGTGGTCCTGGCCGCCCAGATCACATTGAAATCTTATGCGATTGTGCTGGCCTTTATCGCGCTGATTGCCACGATGTCATTTGCCACATTGGGCCATGCGTTATACCGCTTGCACGTGCCAGAAAAAATTGTGCATCTGTTACTGATGACTTACCGGTATGTGTTTGTGATCGAGCAGGAATTCTTGCGCCTGGTTCGAGCAGCCAAAATCAGGGGTTTTCGACCCGGCACAAACAGCAACACCTATCGAACCTATTCCTATGTTATCGGCATGCTTTTCGTTCGCGCAGCCGCACGGGCCGAGCGTGTCCACCAGGCCATGCTGTGCCGGGGCTTTAAGGGCAAATTCTACAGTCTGCAGGATTTTCAAATGTCTTCAGCAAGCTGGATATTTGCACTTCTGATGACGGCCGTTATTATCGGGCTGATTTTGATTGAAGGGTCAAGCGTCGTTTAGCAGCTTGAGGCCTAAATAATTTATTACGGATATGGCGGGGGCGAGAGTGCTGCCTATTTAACCACGAAGGACACGAAAGGACAAAGTAAATTTATGTGTTTTCCCTTTGTAATCTTCGTGTTCTTCGTGGTGAGATAATATCAGACGTATCCAACAATTTTTCAGGCTTTAGTAAATTATCATGTCACAAAATGAACTTCTGATAAACCTTGAAGAGATATCCTTTAGGTATCCGCAAGGCCCGCTGGTGCTCGACGAGCTCGACTTTAAGTTGGAGCGCGGCAACCGGGTGGGCCTGATTGCCCCCAATGGCAGCGGCAAGACGACTTTATTGCATATTATTATGGGACTGCTCAAACCCTTATCCGGCAAATTAGAGATTTTCGGTAAACCGGTAAGTGAAGAAAACGATTTTGCGGCCGTTCGGGGGCGCATCGGCCTGCTTTTTCAGGATGCCGATGATCAATTATTTAGCCCCACTGTGCTCGAGGATGTTGCCTTTGGGCCTTTAAATCTGGGCAAATCAAAAAGCGATGCGATTCAAATCGCCCGCCATACACTGGACAGCCTGGGCCTGGTCGGATTTGAAGACCGCATCACGTTTAAACTGTCCGGCGGCGAAAAACGACTGGTGTCTTTGGCCACCGTCCTGGCCATGGAGCCTGAAGTGCTGTTGCTGGACGAGCCCATGAACGGCCTGGATATCAAGACCAAGGCAACCCTGACTGAAATATTGTGCGGCCTCGATCTTTCCTACGTGCTCATTTCCCATGATTTTGATTTCTTGGCCGAAACAGCAGATTCCATTTACACGATGGCAGAAGGCAAGATTCTTCTGGACAGTGAATTGCACCTGCACGAACACGTGCATGCCCATGAACACGGCGTTTACCCGCATCAGCATATGATAGCGCCATCCGATAGGGAATACCGGCAAAAGGGCAGCACGGAATGGGTCAGTGACAGAAGACGGCGCAAGCAGGACCGCAGGCAAAGAACGCAGGACCGCCGGCAGGGTACAGAAGACAAACGAAAGAGGTCAGAGGTCAGAGGACAGAGAACAGAAGTCAGATGACAGAAAGCAGAAAACAAAATAGATAAACCGGCTTCTTTCAAAATAGAACCCAGACAAACCAACTGTCATGATCAATGAAAGGAATTTTATCCGGTAATAACGGCTTTTTATTTAAGTGGTAAAAAACCTAAACTCGCTTCAAAATGATTAGGTTTTGGTTCAGGGCAAGGCGTGAGGATGAGAAAGAGCGCAGCGTACACATAGTACGTAAGCGACTTTTGAAGACGAGCAACACAGCCCTGGGCCAAAAGATAAGTGTTTTGAAACGAGTTTACTTGTTTGCTACGCCGGCTTCTTCGAAAGTTAGCACCTCCTTAAACATGCGAACCGCGCTTTCGATGACGCCCATGGCCAGGGCGGCACCGGTCCCCTCCCCCAGGCGCATGCCCAGGTCCAGGATGGGCGCTAGTCCCAAATGCGCTAGCATGATGCCATGGCCGGCCTCCTCGGAACGGTGCCCGGCAAATACATAGTCTTTTACAGTCGGGCACAGCGCGTTGGCAATCAAAGCGCCGGCCGTCGAGATAAATCCGTCCAACACCACCGCTCGCCGGTGGTAGGCGCCGGCAAGGATGGCGCCGGCAATGCCGCCGATTTCGAACCCGCCGACCTTTGCCAGGACGTCCAGTCCGTCTTGTGGATCCGGTGCGTTGATCTCGATGCCCTTCCGCACGATATCGCGCTTGCGTGCCAATCCGGCCTCATCAACACCGGTGCCGCGTCCCACCATCGCATCGAGCACAGCCCGGCATAAAACAGCACCGATGGCAGCCGACGGGGTGGTGTTGCCGATGCCCATATCGCCGGTGCCCAGAAGATCAGCGCCATCTGCAATCAATCGGGCGGCCTGCTCAAAGCCTACCAGCAATGCTTTTTCGGCATCCTGACGCGACATGGCCGGTCCGGTGGTAAAATTGACCGTTCCGTTGCCGATCTTTGCAACAATCAGACGGTCGGCACCCGGAATATGGCTGACATCCAGCTGGGAAACGATGCCCATATCCACCACCCAGACATCGGCTCCCACCTGGCGGCAGATGGCATTAATCCCCGCACCGCCGGCCAAAAAGGTTTGAACCATGGCGGGGGTGACCTCCGGGGGATACGCGCTGACACCCTCCGTTACCACCCCGTGATCCCCGGCCATCACCAGAATCGCCTTTTTGCTTATCGTGGGCTCGAGGGTTTGCTGGATACCACAGAGCCGCTCGGATATGTCATGCAGCCTCCCCAACGCCCGGGCGGGCATCAACAGTTGAGCAGTTCGCCCTTGCGCTTTTTCAATCCACCGCCGATCCACCGGCTTAATTCCATCAATAATCTCTACCAGCTTCATCGTTCTTTAAATTTCCCTTTTTTTATCATAACCATTCGAAATGTTCGGTACTCACATATAATTTGTGGGAGCGGCATCTTGCCGCGAGAAATTTTTTTGTTTATGTTTTTCGTGCCTTCACCTTTTCGTGCTTTCGTGGTTTAATAGAAAAAAATCCCACGTGCAGCTCACCACGCCTGAGGGTTTACCTTCTCCCCGAACCCCCAATCTTTGTCAAGTGAATTTTCTTGACTTGAGGCCGCTTTTCCCTTAATGGATAGTCTCAGGGAATAAGGTGCGCAAGCTTAATAGGGAATCCCGTTAAAACCGGGAGCGGTCCCGCCGCTGTAACCCCGCTCTTTTCACCTTTGCTGAAAAGAGAACCCATTTAGCCGCAGACGCCACTGTTTCGAATCATCGGGATGGGAAGGTTGCCAAATGGGCGGGGGAGCCAGAAGACCTGCCTTGCCGAAAAGCCTTGTTTGGAGACCTGTGAAAAAGATTCTTCGGTGCCTGGTATCAACATCAGGAGAGAGGAATCCTGCACAGAGGTCTCATTCTGCGAAAGACAGAGACCGGGCTACACATAAAAAGGGTCAAGTAAACTGGGTGCAACCCTTCAAGCATCGAACAGCTTGAAGGGTTTTTTTGTTCCTCGGTCATGCAATAGGTTGGGATGGAATGATTTTAACAAAGCACTCAAAAATAATAGCAGGTTTTATATCGGCAATCATCGTTTGGCTGGCAAGCCCACTGCCGCTTGTGGCTAAAACAGCCAAGGATCAACTGGGGAGAGAGATCCAGATACCCGATGATCCGCAGCGAGTTGTGGCACTGGCACCGAGCATTACCGAAATTATATTTGCCCTCGGACAACAGGACCGACTGAAAGGCACCACCCAATTCAGCAATTATCCGGCTGAAGCAGCCCAATTGCCAAAAGTCGGTTCTTACGTGCGCCTCGATCTTGAGCGCATTGTTGCCCTGCACCCGGATCTTTGCATTGCCATTAAGGACGGCAATCCCAAAGAAACCATCGAGCGCCTGCAATCTCTGAACATACCGGTTTTCGCCGTAAACCCGCGTAACCTGGAAACCATGATGCAAACCATCCAAAAGGTGGGTGATATCCTCAATGCGTCTGAAAAAGCAAAAACGTTGGTGCAGGCGATGCGCGGCCGAATTCAACGAGTGGATGCCCTGGTTGCGACCATCGAACAGCGGCCGCGCGTATTTATCCAGATCGGGATTTCTCCGATCATATCGGCCGGCGCGAACACCTTTATTCACGAGCTCATTGTTCGAGCCGGCGGGATCAACGTTGCGGCGGGTCAAAAAGCATATCCGCACTTCAGCCGCGAGCAGGTATTGGCGCTGGCACCCGATGTTCTCATCATTACATCCATGAGTCGATCCGGGGCCTTTAAAAAAGCCGAAGCCGATTGGCGTAGCCTCATCGATACGCCGGCGGGGTTGGAAAAACGCATATACACCGTCGACTCGGACGTGTTTGATCGTCCGTCCCCGCGATTGTTGGACGCCCTTGAAACATTGACGCGCTTGCTTCATCCGGAGCTGTTTAAGGATGGGTCGTGAATTTAAATTCAGAACATAATATCAGCCGACTCGCATGGATCTCGTTGATGTTGCTAGGGGTCCTGTTGATCGCAATTTCTCTGGGACTGTCCATTGGCCCTACCCAGAGCGGGCTGCGAGCAGCCCTGGCAGCGCTTTTTTCCCCCCGCGAATCCGATCCGGTCTTACACAGCATCATCTGGGGCATACGGTTGCCCCGCGTCTTGCTGGCAACGATTGTAGGCGCCACGCTGTCTCTGGGGGGACTCGTTTTTCAGGCACTGCTGCGCAATCCACTGGCAGAGCCTTTTATACTGGGGGTATCCGGCGGCTCGGCCAT
>JASFGN010000132.1:0-7260 GCA_050123735.1 Desulfobacterales bacterium
GGCTGGTGGTTTCGAGGCAAATGTCAACCGGGTAAACTTCGCAGAAAAGGATTTTGGCAAATGATGGATTTTACAAAATTGAGCGATCAGGATTGTCGGCGTCTGCGAGAGGAATTACGGCAGCGCTACCAGGATTTTAAGTCCCGCCGGATGGCGCTGGACATGACCCGCGGGAAACCCTGTCCCGAACAGCTTGACCTGGCGCTGGGAATGCTGGAAAGCGATATTGCGAAAGCCTACCGTACGGAAGATGGCCTGGATTGTCGCAACTACGGCGGACTTGACGGCATCCCAGCGGCCAAAGCGCTGTTTTCTGAATATATGAAGGTTGAACCGGGAGAATTGCTGATCGGGGGCAATTCGAGCCTCAATTTGATGCACGACACGATTTTACGCGCCATGGTAAAAGGCGTGATGGACGCAGCACCCGCCTGGGGGCAGCTGCCAAAAATCAAATTTCTGTGCCCAAGCCCTGGATATGACCGCCATTTTTTTATCTGCGAATATCTGGGCATCGAAATGATACCGATTGAGATGACCGACAGAGGCCCTGCAATGGACCTCATTGAAGACCTCGTCGCCGAAGATGACCTGATCAAGGGCATATGGTGTGTCCCTCGATACAGCAATCCGACCGGTATCGTTTATTCCGATGAAACCGTCGAACGATTGGCCAAGATAAAAACCAAAGCTGCCGATTTCCGAATCTTTTGGGATAATGCCTATGCCGTTCATCACCTGACGGACAGCCCGGCTCCCCTCCTAAATATCCTGAGCGCCTGCAAAAAGGCCGGCAACCCGGACCGCGTCTTTATGTTCGCCTCAACATCAAAGATCTCTTTTGCCGGCGCCGGCCTGGCCATCATGGGCGGCAGTCAGGCAAACATGGATTGGGTTAAGCGCCAGATGTCCTTTCAAACCATCGGTCCCGACAAACTTAACCAGTTGCGCCATGCTCTGTTCTTCAAGGATCTGGCCGGCATTGAGGCGCACATGCAAAAGCATGCGTTGATTTTAAAACCCAAATTTGATGCCGTCCAAAACATCCTCGCATCCGAGTTGGACGGCAAACATATTGCCAGCTGGAGTCGGCCGCAAGGAGGTTATTTTGTCAGTATCGACACGTTGGAAGGTTGCGCGTCGGCTGTCATTAAAATGGCAGCTGAGGCCGGTGTAAAATTAACACCGGCCGGCTCGACCTATCCTTATAAATCAGATCCACAGGATCGTAACATTCGAATTGCGCCTTCCTTTCCACCGCTGGAAGATATTCAGGCTGCCATGGAACTGGTCGCCATTTGCATCCAGCTGGTCAGCCTTGAAAAGATTTCCGGGTGAATTGAACTGAGCGCCTGACACAAACAGCGTGCCCGTAAAACAAAAACCCCGCCCTGAGCAGGGACGGGGTTTTCATGAAAACAATCAACGATCTTAACGGCTCTTGCGTTTGGAGGCTTTGAGCGGATTAATCTTCGTTTTGACAGTGTTGGATTCGGTTGTCACATGGGTGGCCAGGTTGCAGTTGCCGTTTTTCCATTTGATAGAGGGATCCGGGCAGGCGCTGCAGTACCAGCCACTGGAAAGCTCGGTACCCCTTTTGCAGCCGTTGCATTGTTCGACGATCTGGTGGCAGATGCCCCCATTGTAGGAGCAGCCTTTTGGTGTCATAAAGGCGCACTCGGAGCCTTTTTTAATTGTTGCGCAGTCCATTGGAATCACCCCCTTCCGGCGCTAAGTGATGAAACTAAAAGTATTCGGTTAAATTCAGCAAAACTTATGCCAATTTAGACAAATCTGAAAAGCAGTGAATATAATTGGCCAATCGTAGCTTGTCAATAGAAATTTAGAAAAAAAGCAGTATGTATGATATGCTTTGAAATTATGGTTTTTTCAGTCTTGAGGGTGCGATCAGGGCCTGATAAGGAGCGCCTGATTGCAGGTTTTATTGAGGAAGGACGCTGATTGCAGCAGCACATTGACTTTCTGATATCCGCCATTATGTTGGCACACATCGGTTTCTTCTGTTACCTAATTCAACTGAAACGCGCTAACCGACAAAAAATACCAGTTCGTTTCGTTTCGATGACCCATGCCATTTGCTTGAGGTAAGCATGAATTCAGATCCCATACAAACCAAGATACCCGATCTGGGCACCGCTAAAATCCCTTCTCCGGTCCCAAACTGTTCCAGGGGTGGTACCAACAGTATCTCATTTGTCACAGACGATGAGCGCGTGCTGATCGATGTCGATGCGCGCACCCTTGCGCAACATGCTCAAAACGGCCAGACACCGGCCAGTTTCGAAAGGGCGGGACCCAGAAGCCATATATTTTTTGATCCCAGCAAATTGCGCTGCGCCCTGGTGACCTGTGGCGGTCTCTGCCCGGGATTAAACGATATTATTCGATCCATCGTTTTGGAACTTCACTACGGCTATGGTGTCCGCAATATCTATGGCATCCGCTATGGTCTTCAGGGATTTGTTCCGAAATTCGGGCATGATGTCATCGACCTGACACCGGACGAGGTCTCAGACATTCACGAAAGGGGCGGGTCGGTTCTGGGCTCATCGCGGGGGCCGCAGGAAATAGCCGATATCGTTGATTGTCTGGAACGAATGAATGTCGGCATTCTATTTATGATCGGCGGGGACGGCACCCTGATGGCGGCTACGCGAATCGCAGATGCCATCCAGCAACGCAATCTGAAGATCGGCGTCGTCGGCGTCCCCAAAACGATTGATAACGATATTTTTCTTGTATCCCGCTCCTTCGGCTTTGAAACAGCCGTAGACGTTGCCACCCGGGCCATTACAAGCGCGCATAACGAAGCGGCCGGATATCCGAACGGCATCGGTCTTTTAAAATTGATGGGCCGGCACTCCGGGTTCATTGCAGCCACCGCCACACTGGCGCAGCAGGATGTGAATTTTGTGCTCATCCCCGAGGTTGACTTTGATCTGGATGGACCCAACGGTCTGCTGCCTGCGCTCGAAAAGCGGATAGAAGAGAGGGGACACGCGGTTATCGTTGCGGCGGAGGGTGCCGGTCAAAAATTTTTCGATGATAAAAAAACCGAGCGCGATGCATCCGGCAATATCAAACTCAAAGACATCGGCCTGTATTTGAAAGAGACCATTATTTCCTATTTTGAAGCCAAAAATACGGGCATTACCATAAAATACATTGATCCCAGCTATATGATCAGAAGCTTACCGGCCAACGCCAATGATCGCGTTTTTTGCAATTTCCTGGGCCGCAACGCCGTGCATGCCGGTATGGCCGGCAAAACAAATCTGCTTATCGGGCACTGGAATAACTTCTTTGTGCATCTACCCATGAAGACGGTGGCCGGCAAACGCAAACAGATTAATCCTACCGGAACGCTTTGGCGCAGCACATTGGAGGCCACCGGTCAGGGATCGCTTAAAAATGTGTAGGAAAGGCGTCAACAGGCGAACGGGCAAACCGGCCAAAGCGCTTCAATACCGGCTAGCGTAAGAGCTCGACAAAATCCCTGCCCTTAATCCGCAGCAGATGCAGCTCCTTCTGGGCCTCTCCATTTTCATCAAATTTCGTCGGCCCGGTAACGCCCATGAATTCCTGCATGTTCAAAAGATAATTTTTAATATCACTTTTGAATCGAACGTCGGGTTGTGCCAGCACACCGAAGAACATCATGGCTGAATCATAGACGACCGCCTCGATAAAGCCGGGTTTTTCTTCATACGTCTGCTCAAAAACGCTGACAAAATTTTGAACGACCGGCGCTGAGCTTCCGGCAAAAAAGCCGTCCGGCATAATGGCGCCCTGAACGTACTGGGGCGCCATTTTAATCAACACATCAGAATGCCAGAGATTCGTTCCGAGAAGATAAACGTCTCTGATGTCATAGAACGCCAATTGCGGTATAATCAGACCCACCGTTTTGGGATAGTCCGGAATAAAAACTGCTTCAAAATCAACGATTGCTTGTGGTTCTTCTTCATCGCCACCCCGTTTGCTTTGCGGATCCTCGGCATCGACGGCATTATCTGGTTCTGGTTTTTCTTTTAAATCCTCTGGAATATCATAGTAGAGCCCGACAAGCTTTTTAATGGGTTCAGCAAAATCTGTGTGCTGGGGATTGTAAGATTCAACGCCAACAATTTTGCCGCCATGCGCAATTAACTCGTCCCAAAACAGATTCATAAACGTAATGCCGTAGGGTTCATCCGGATAAAGTATGGCAAAGCGGTGCAAGCCCAGCGAAGCGGTTACATAATCAACGAGGTTATTGACCTGCATCCGGGGTGTTATAAAATTTCGAAAAACATAATCCCCGATGGATGTGATACTGTCCTTTTGGGTTAAGGTCATAATGGGGATTTTATTTGCCTGAGATTCAATCGCAGCAATCTCAGCGGTGATGATCGGACCGACGATGGCGGCCACCTGTTCTTCGATCAATTCTTGCATGGCTGCTCGGGTCTGGTCCGGGTTTCCGCCAGAATCTTTGACAATAATATTCATTTGAGGGCCGACGTTCTGCGCACTAAACTGGTCGAGCGCAAGTTCAATGCCCTTTAAAGCCTGAAGCCCGATTTTCTGATACGGACCGCTGAGCGGTAGCAGACATCCGAGCGTGTACCGGTTAAATAAGGCACTTTGTTTGATCTGCTCAATCAAATCTTCAGCGGCAGATGCATTTTTGTGAGCTGGAAATTCAATTAGGAAATCCTCCAGCGCCTTGAGCGCATCATCATATTGATCAACCATGGCGTAATTCAAGCCGAGCTGAAACATAAGATCTCCCCGGGGGATTTTGGGATCACCGCTTTCCAGCAGACGGGTGATTTGTTCTGAATCCAGCTGAGCAATGGCTGTTTCGATTTTACGGCCTATCGCTTCCTGTTCTATCTCCGAGGCCACCAGCGAGGCCTCACCATAGTATTGGAAGGCCTCCATGGGCGAGCCCAGCGCCATATAGGCATCCCCGACAAGGGCATAGGTGCGAAAAACATGAGGTGTCGAATCAACGCTCCACAGAACCTCGGGCGCCTGATCGACAACTGCTCTATAATCTCCCTGCTCATAAAACGTTAACAGAACATTTACCTGGGCATCCTTGCTAAAAGAGCTCTGGGGGTATTCGGAAATCAAATGCCGATAAGTCTGACGCGCTTCAGCGGTGTTGCCCAAGGTTAAATGGATGTCACCAATTTTCATCCAGGCCGCAGGGGTCAGTGGCCTGTCCGGATACTGATTCACATAAGCCTGATAGGATGCCAGTGCCGCCGGATAATCTCCCGCCGCAAACTGGGCCTCACCCGCCACAAACAGCTGGTCTTCAACACCCTGCGGGACCGCACCGGTGGTGACAGGTGGTTTTTGAGCGCAGGCACCGATAGCCAGTAGAAACAACAGTAAAAGAATTCGGTTTGTCTTCATTATGATGTAAGGTCTTTCTCATAGCAGCGAATGGTCGCAATTTAATTTTAATCGCGATGATCAAGTCAAGGGCGTTTAATTATCATTGATACAGAACTCAGATGACAGAAAACAGAAGACAGATGATTGGCCTGATCTTCAAATTTTCAACATCTGTCCTCTGACCTCTGTCCTCTGTCGTCTGTAAAATTATACCAACAGTAAATGAACAATGAATCATGATTTTTTTTTAGCATTAGCGTCACGTTATGAGCTATCCCGGTACCGTCTCTGAATCGCACGTAAAAAATCCAGACTATTAAAGAAAATTTCAACCAGTTCCGGGTCGAAATGACGGCCGGATTCACTTTCGATCGTATCCAGCACTTTGGATTCATCCCAGGCATCCTTGTATACGCGTGCAGATGAAAGTGCGTCGTAGACATCCGCCAAAGCGACAATTCTGCCATAAAGCGGAATGTGTTCACCTTTTTTCCCCATCGGTTGGTCATCCGGCTGTGCCCTGCCTTTTTCGGCCCTTCCGCTTAGAACATCCACGTATCCGGGATAACCGTTACCGTCCCAGCGTTCATGATGGTTCAAAGCTACCTCAGCCGCCGCTTCATCAAAATCCGACTGCCGGTTTGAGAACAACCGGGCACCCAGAACGGTATGCTGTTTCATCGTTAGGAATTCCGATTCGTCCAGTCGGCCGGGCTTTTTAAGAATCAGGTCCGAAATGGCGATTTTGCCGACGTCATGCAGCATGGCCGCCATTCTTAAAATATCCCGGCACTGATCAATTTCTTTTTGACTTAAATTCCGTCTTCTGGCCCAGCGTTCGTAGAGCTCCACCGCATAACCGCCGACACGATTGACATGCGCGCCGGTTTCTTTAGGATCCCGCATCTCTGCCATTTGTATCATCCGCAGCAAAATGGCCCGGGTCATTTGCGCCCGTTCCAGCGCAACCGCTGCAATGCTGGCAAAGTGGAGCATCATACGTTCGTCGTCTTGCGAAAAGGGAATCACATTTCGGGATTCATCTTCGGCGTTGATTATCTGCAGAATACCGATAACATCATCATGATAGTTTTTAAGGGGAATCGTCAGTACAGACTGAGTTTTATAGTTTGTTTTTTTGTCAAATCCCTTGCTGAAATGATACGGGCAGCTTGAATCTATCGAATAAACATCGGTCAGATTCAACGGTTTGCCCGTTGCCGCTACATAGCCGGCAATGCTTTCTTTGTTAATGGGAATGTGAAAGGTTGAATAGATGAGTTTCTCCCCATCAGCCAGACGCTGTTGCAGGGTGTTGTTTTGCGTATACGTGAAATGAAGTAACTCTTTTTCACGGATGTAGATCGAGCCGGCATCTGCGTTGACGAAACGCCGCGCCTCGTTCAGAATATGCTCCATAACGATATCCAGATCCTGCACACGACTGAGTTCGATACCCAGGTTGGTCAGGGTGTCCAATTTTTCCTTTTCGTTGAGCATGCTGCGTCCTTTCCGGGACAGGTTATGCCCTTAAAGCGGAAGAAAAGTAAACCGATTTTTTTAAAGTATACCTTTTTTTGGTCGAAAATTAAAATACAGGGATCCAGCACCCAACATTTAACCAGGATCCCTGCATGATTCGAAACCAGTCGGTCGCACGATGGGGACACCGAGCAACGGATCTACCCGTCTGGAAATTTGCATTCAGTGGCCGCTTATGATAAATTTCTATTAGACATCATCGAATGGCAAATGCTTTAACGCCAGGGAGAAAATAACCATGAAAACCATTAGCTACTTGATATTAATTGTTTTTTTATTGTTTTCAGCCAGTGCTTCCGCTGAGTT
>JASFGN010000133.1:0-7231 GCA_050123735.1 Desulfobacterales bacterium
CAAATCAGGCGGCACGCTGATTTTCGGTCGCGGCGGGGACTCGGTCGGGCTGGATCCGGCCTATGAGACCGACGGCAACTCGTTTATGATCTGCGACAATCTCTATGAAGCGCTGGTTGCTTACGAAGACGAGTCCACCCAGCTGGAGCCGGGTTTGGCCGAATCCTGGACCATTTCGCCGGACGGCAAGACCTACACCTTTAAGCTGCGCAAGGGTGTCAAGTTTCATGACGGCACACCTTTCAATGCGGATGCGGTGGTATTTTCCATCGGTCGCATGATGAAAGAGCGCAATGTCAAATTTCATGGCAAGGGATGGGATATTCCGGCCCAGGAGCGTACACCCGAGTACTGGGTTTCGATGGAAATGGATGATACCATCGGCGCTATCGAAGCCACCGGTGAGTACGAGGTGGTTTTCAAACTTAAAAGAGTCGAGGCGCCCTTCCTGGCCAATATGGGCATGGACTTTGCCGACATCATCAGCCCGACGACTTTCATGAAAAATCCCAAAGAGTTTCTGCGCAACCCGGTGGGGACCGGTCCGTTTAAGTTCGTCAAATGGGTTAAAGACGATCAGATCATCCTGGAAAAAAACAAGGACTACTGGGATAAGTCCGCCGGCCCCTACCTGGACAAGGTGGTTTTCCGCTCCATTCCCGAAAATTCAGTCCGCTTTCTGGAGCTGAAAGCCGGCAGCATTCACATCTGCCAGTTTCCCAATCCCGCGGATGTCGAGCTCGCCCGACAGGATCCAAACATCAAACTCATTTCTCAGCCGGGCATGAATATCGGTTACCTGTCTTTTAATCACACCAAAGAGCCCTGGAAGAGCAACATTCATCTGCGCAGAGCGATTGCGCATGCCATCAACCGCCAGGCTATTGTGGACAACCTGTATCAGGGAATGGGCCAGGTTGCCAAAAACCCGATCCCACCCACCATGTGGGGCTATAATGAGCAGGTTCCGGGTTTTAAATACGATGTGGAGCTGGCCAAGGCCGAGCTGGCCAAGGCCGGGTTCCCGGAAGGCAAGGGCTTGCCGGAAATTACCCTGTGGTCCATGCCGGTCCCACGGCCCTATAACCCGGATGGCATGAAAATCGGGGTAGCCATGGCGGCCGACCTGGCCAAAATCGGCATCAACGCCCGCGTGGTCAGTTATGAATGGGGAACCTATCTGAAGCGGCAGCGCGAACAGCCGGAAGACATGGATCTGTTTCAGCTGGGCTGGACCGGCGACAACGGCGATCCGGACAACTTCCTGGCGGTTCTTTTCGACGGCCTGGCATCTTCTTCGGTCAGAACCCAGTGGCACAACGAGGAATACCACAAGTTGATTCTGGAGGGAAAACAAACCGTCGATCAGAACAAACGGGCCGAAATTTACAAAACAGCCCTGAAGCTCATTTATGACGAAGTTCCGGTGATCAGTGTAGCGCATTCCACGGTCATCTGGCCGGCACGCAACAATGTCGAGAATTTCAAGCTGCACCCGACAGGCTCTGTGCGGATGAAAAATGTCTGGCTGAAGTAGACCAATTGGATTGTTCTGCAGGATCATCTAAAAAGAAAGGGAAAGGGGTTTGTCCTCTTTCCCTTTTTTTGTTTACACTTTGTTTTTTTTGGTATAGAGGTTTAACTCTTAGCAAACAAGAGTCATTTCAGCGTAACGTCCCACAAATCAAATACTAAAAATCACAGTCAAAATCTTTAATGATCGCCTACATCATACGAAGAATGTTTGTGCTCGTCCCTACCCTGCTGGGTGTATCCATCCTGGTATTTTTAATGCTGCACCTGACGCCGGGGGACCCTGCCGAGCTGCTCATGGGAGAGCGCGCTTCGGAAGAAGCGTTACAGGAAATCCGTGAGCACCTGGGACTCAACAAGCCCTTACATGAGCAATACTGGCTGTTTCTCAAGCAATTGATGCAGGGCGATCTGGGAGAGACCATCTGGACCCGCCAGAAAGTATGGATCGAGGTCAAACAGCGATTTCCGGCCACCATCGAGCTCTCCATGGTTGCCCTGCTGATCAGTTGCTTCGCCGGCATGATCCTGGGCATTATCTCTGCCACCAAACAATACTCCATATTCGATTATTTGAGCATGCTCGGCGCGCTGATGGGCGTCAGTATGCCCATTTTCTGGTTGGGCCTGGTATTTATGCTCATCTTTGCCCTCAACCTGGGCTGGCTGCCCATGTCGGGCCGGCTGAGCGTGGGCGTGGAGCTCGAAACCATCACCAACCTGTATATTCTGGACGCCATCATAACCCGCAACTGGGCGGCCCTGCGGGATGCGCTCTGGCATATCATCATGCCGGCCGTCACTCTGAGCACCATTCCGACGGCCATCGTCGCCCGTATGACCCGCTCTTCGATGCTGGAGGTCCTGCGCCAGGATTACATCAAAACCGCCAAAGCCAAGGGCCTTTCGCAGTTTATTGTCGTTTTCAAGCACGCCCTGCGCAATGCACTGATACCGGTGGTCACCACCATCGGCCTTCAGTTCGGCGTGCTGTTAGGCGGTGCCATTCTGACGGAAACCATCTTTGCCTGGCCGGGCGTGGGCAAGTGGATGTATGACGCCGTCATGCAGCGCGATTACATGGTCATCCGCAGCGGCACCCTGTTCATTGCCACGATTTTCGTTGTGATCAATCTGTGCGTGGATGTGCTGTATGCGGTAATTAATCCGAGAATCAGTGTAAAATAAATTAGAAGTGATTTTAAAACCCCATCTAATGTCCGATAGCTGCGTTGTCCCGCAAATTGAAATACTCACGTACTGGCGTGTACGCTCCGTTTTCAATTCGCGGGACGCCTTGCTCTCGAACATGATCTGAGATTTTAAAACCACTTCTATAAATTAAAATTTACAATCCGGCGTTAATTCATTCAGAGGCGGTTTATAAAATAGATTAAGCGCTTAAAAGAACACTCAAAGGTTGAGCACCTGATTTAAATGGCCAAGGACAAACCGAAAAAAAACCCGGAAGACCGGCATCCGTTTTTCGACCAGATCAGCCAGTTGTGGCGGAATAAAACCGCCGTGCTGGGACTGGTGATCATTACGATTTTTATCCTCAGCGCCATTTTTTCTCCGTATTTAAGTCCGCACGATCCGATAGCGACTTCCCTGTACGATCAACTCAAGCCTCCGGTCTGGCATCCGACCGGCACCAGCAAACATATCCTCGGCACCGACGATCTGGGCCGTGACATCCTTTCACGCTTGATATACGGCGCCCGCGTCTCGTTGCTCGTAGCGGTTATCAGCGTCGGTCTGGCGTTTTTTTGCGGCACCCTGCTGGGCTGCATTTCCGGGTATTACAAGGGGTTCAGGGACAGCATCATCATGCGCTTTATGGACATTATCCTGGCCTTTCCCTATATTTTGCTGGCGATTGTGGTGGTGGCCTATCTGGGCCCCAGCTTACAAAACGCCATGATTGCCATTGCCATCACCTATATACCGCGTTTTGCGCGCATTGTGCGCGGCAGCGTGCTCGAGGAGTGTGAAAAAGATTATGTCAGTGCCGCCCGCGCCATCGGGGCACGCGACTTTCGCATCATCTTTATTGCCATCTTGCCCAACTGCCTGGGGCCGCTGATCGTCCAGACCACCCTGGGATTTGCCTCGGCCATTCTGGATATGGCTGCCTTGAGCTTTCTGGGGTTGGGCGCCCAGCCGCCCACCCCCGAATGGGGCGCCATGATCGCGCACAGCCGTGCGTTGATCCTGCGCGCTTCCTGGGTGATGACCTTTCCCGGGTTGGCCATTCTATTTGCGGTGCTGGGTTTCAACCTCCTGGGTGACGGCCTGAGAGATGCTTTAGACCCGCGGCTAAGAGATTAAGACCTAAATTGAGCGTTTCATAGGTAAAATTAATATTTATGGTGAACAAAGACCTGCTCGAAATAAAAAATCTGCGGACCTATTTCTATGTCCGCGGGTATGTGGCCAAAGCCGTTGATGACGTCAGCCTGACCATTCATTCCGGTGAAACACTGGGTTTGGTGGGAGAATCCGGCTGCGGCAAAAGCGTTACCGCCCATTCCATTATTCGCCTGATACCGGATCCGCCCGGTAAAATTAAAGGGGGCGATATCTTTTTCGATGGTCAGGATTTGCTAAAATTTTCAGAATCGCAGATGCGCAAAATTCGCGGCAACCAGATCTCGATGATTTTCCAGGAGCCGATGACATCGCTCAATCCGGTCTTTCCGGTGGGCGACCAGGTGGGAGAAGTCATCCGGCTGCATCAAAAGCTGTCTCGCAGCGCCACCCGCGAGCGGGTGATCGAAATGTTTCACCTGGTGGGTATACCAGCGGCCGAAAAGCGCCTTGGGGATTACCCGCATCAGATGAGCGGCGGCATGCGCCAGCGTGTGATGATTGCCATGGCACTGGCCTGCAATCCCAAATTGATGATCGCCGATGAACCCACCACCGCCCTGGATGTCACCATTCAGGCCCAGATTCTGGATTTAATGAACAAGCTCAAAGACGAAACCGGATCCGCCATCCTTTTTATCACCCACGATCTGGGCGTCATTGCCGAGATGGCCCAGAATGTGGCCGTCATGTATGCCGGCAAGGTCATGGAGTACACAGACGTCAAAACGATTTACGCAAACCCGAAAAATCCGTATACCATCGGTTTGCTGCAATCCATCCCGGTACTGGGCAGAGAAATTAAAGAACACCGGCTCAAGACCATTTCAGGCGTCGTGCCCTCCCTGCTGAATTTACCGGCCGGCTGCCTGTACAGCGATCGTTGCCCGGATGTCTTTAGCGATTGCCGCCAGGTGGAACCCCAGATGGTCCCGGTGGCCGATAACCATTACGTCAGGTGTTTAAAATATGCCTAACATCCTGCTGGAAGCTAAAAATATCGTTAAATACTTCCCCATCAAAGGCGGCGTCTTCCTCAAAGAAATCGCCGCTGTCAAGGCGGTTGACGGCGTGAGCCTGACCATCGAAGAAGGTGAAACCGTCGGGCTGGTGGGCGAATCCGGCTGCGGTAAAACCACTTTCGGCAGGGCTATTTTGCGACTGGAAGAGCCGACATCCGGTGATATCTTTTTTGAAGGTCAAGATATTCTGGCCTACGACAAGAAAAAAATGCAATCTCTGCGTTCAAAAATGCAGATCATCTTTCAGGATCCCTTCTCCTCACTGAATCCCCGCAAAACCGTTTCCCATATCATCGGCGAACCGCTGCTAGTCCACGGCATGCGCAGTCGACAGAAAAGGGACGCCCGGGTACTGGACCTTTTAACGGTGGTGGGGTTGCGTAAGGAGCACATGCGCCGCTATCCCCACCAGTTCTCCGGCGGTCAGCGGCAGCGAATCGGCGTTGCCAGGGCACTGGCGTTGAACCCCAAATTGATCGTCTGTGATGAGGCGGTTTCCGCGCTGGATGTTTCCATCCAGGCCCAGGTGATTAATCTACTCAAGGATCTGCAGGATGAGTTTAAGCTGACCTACCTGTTCATATCCCATGATTTAAGCGTGGTGGAGCATGTCAGTGATCGCGTGGCGGTCATGTACCTGGGCAAAATCGTAGAGTTTGCACCCAGCAAAACCCTATACAAATCACCGCTTCATCCTTACACCCAGGCGCTTTTATCGGCGGTTCCCATTCCGGATCCCGCTCTAAAAAGGCATGAACGCATCATCCTAAAAGGCGACGTCCCCAGCCCCATCGATCCCCCGCCGGGTTGCAGCTTTCATCCGCGCTGTCTGTTTGCCAGAGATGTTTGCAGTAAAAGGGAACCGGAATTCAGGGAAATCCGGGACAAGCATTTTGTCTCCTGTTTCTTTGCCGGTCAGCTGAGCCTGGACAAATAAACCCACTGCTTTAAAACCTGCGTTGACGGCTAATCAATTATTTATTTTCAGCATATTCAAGCTGCCTAAAAAACCTGCATCCACATCCGTCGCTTTCACCACCCGGGAGGGGACCACGATATAGCAGTCCTGAGGCGCGGTATGCTCTTGATGGTCATCTTCGGCGAACACCTGCCCTTTGCTCAGTTTCGTTCCGGTTGCCACATCGGCGATGAGAAACCTGAAATTGGGCCCGGGTTTAATGGCGCTGATGCTTTCATACTGATCGACGGTCAATCCGCGCCTTTGTGGCGCCTCGACGGAAGCGGGCAACATCCGATAATGCGCCAGCAGGGCCTGCATGTGCTTCAAGGCGGTATTCATCCCCTGTTTGGACCGGTGATTGCCGCATTCGACAATCAAACTGCCAATTTTCAGCCGGTCAGCGGCGGTGATCAGTGCACCGGGCATATGTGCCGGATGATAGGCAAAATGTAACGGGATGTCACTGATGCCAAGTGTCAACTCCAGGCTTTGGCGGTTGCCTTTTTCATAAACACAGATTTTAAAGTCACCGATGCTGACGGAATGCAGATCCAGCAGGGCCGCAATCCCTCTGTTCCGCTCAAGGTATTGGATAATGTTGCAGGCCCGCCGGCCTTCAATGGCGGTGCTATCCGGTTCTTTAAAGCTGCGGTTCAGATCCCGGTCGATGTAGCGCTGGTCCTTTTCAAAAGCCTGCGGGTTGCCCAGCAGCAGGCTGACGTTGCCGCTTTCCAGTTTAAGATCACCATTTTGCACCTGTTGATGAAATGCAACCATGGCCTTGACGCCCGCTGGCTCATTGCCGTGGGTGGCGCCGACCACGACCACATGCGCACCTACCCGGTTTGACGCCACTTCGATACAGAACGGCAGCCGGCAATTATTGTGTGTCTGAAAATAGGCTAAATCCTCTTTTCTGGATGCTTCAGTATACATGTCGACTGATCCGGATTCGATATGGCAATTGATTGCAGCCAATAATCGCAAAAACTACGGGCCATAGGACGCCAAAAGCGCTGTCAGAAACTGCCATAGTTTTCCAACAGAGGGGATATAGAGGGCCTCATTTGCTGAGTGCGCATTTTCAATGGTGGGCCCAATTGCGATCATATCCACAGCCGGAATTTTGGCGGCAATGACACTGCACTCTAAGCCACCGTGGGCCACCTGAATATTGGGAGTCTTCCCGAATTCTTTATAATATACCTTTATACCGCGTTGCAGTATAGCTGAAGCCTTGTTTGGCTCCCAGGCCGGCCAGTTACCCACGACTGCTGTAGCAGCGCCCACCTTTTTTGCCTTTGATTGGATCCGGGAATGAAGTTTATCTATTTTTTTCATGTCG
>JASFGN010000134.1:0-7195 GCA_050123735.1 Desulfobacterales bacterium
CTATGACGCGGTTTATTTGAAAAAATCGTTGCAGCATTTTCTGGATTTTATCCAGACCAGACCCTCCGACAAAGAATTAGAAAAATTCATTCGCACCCATTATATCGTCTATCAATCGATCGGCCGAGATCAAAAAGGCGAGGTTTTATTCACCGGCTATTACGAGCCTCATTTAAGAGGGCGTTTAGATAAAAACGCGGAATATCCGTATCCGATTTACGCCCTGCCAACGGATCTGATGAAAATCGACCTGTCACCCTTCAGTGAAAAATACAAAGGGCAAAGCATCGTGGGGCGCTACACGGATCAAACGGTGGTGCCGTATTTTGATCGCCGCGAGATCGAAGAAGAAAACGCACTGGTCGGCAGAGCCGAGGCCCTGGCGTGGGTGAAAGACCCGGTGGATGTGTTTTTCCTGCAAATTCAGGGCTCCGGCAAAATCTTTCTGGACACCGGTGAAGTCATCAACGTGCATTACCATGGCAGCAACGGTCGACCGTATCGCAGCATCGGGAAACTTCTTATTGAAGACCAAAAAATACCCCGCGAAGAAATGTCCATGCAAAGAATCCGTTCCTATTTGCAGGCCCATCCGGAGGAAATGGCGTCGGTTTTCAACTACAACCCCAGTTATGTCTTTTTTAAAATTGAGCCTGAAGGCCCCCTGGGCTCCATAAATGTCCTGCTGACACCGGGGCGCTCGGTTGCATTGGATCGACGCATATTTCCACATGCGGCCCTGGTGTTTATCCAAACCCAGAAGCCGGTGCTCAACAGCGCCGGTCAAATAGACCGCTGGGTGGATTTTCGTCGCTTTGTCCTCAACCAGGATACCGGCGGCGCGATCCGGGGCCCTGGACGCGCGGATTTGTTCTGGGGCAACGGGCCCTATGCCGAAATGGCCGCCGGCCACATGGCCCATGTCGGGGAACTGTACTTTTTGATTTTAAAACCAGAGACACCAAAATAATTTAATAGAATCAAAAAATCGCGCTTCTCAAATCGGATTTCGGATTTAAATGCTGGTGACCTTTATCGGCAGGATGATAGATGATAAATGATCGGTTTCGTCAACGGTTCTCCTTGACACTCGATCTTGAAACCAGTACTTATTGGCTTTTTCAGTAATATTTTGAACCCCTAATAAGGGAGTTAGAGACTACAAATGTTTGGCATCGGCATGCCCGAATTGCTTTTATTGCTGGCGATTGCGCTGATCGTCATCGGCCCCAAAAAATTGCCGGATCTGGCCAAATCGCTGGGTCGTGCAATGCGGGAATTTAAAAAAGCAACCAATGAATTTAAAGAATCCATCCAGATTGATGAGGATCTTTCAGACGTCAAAAAAGCCTTCGATGATCTGGGCGGCGACATCAAAGATTCGGTTAGCCTGACCAAAGACTCCACCGGGATTAAACACCCCGATGATGCCGCATCGACAGGTGATCAGACCGATCCGGAAAAAGAAACCGCCGCAGAAAATGATCGCACGGACAATGTGAAACAGGCCTTTGAGCAATTAAAGGACAGCGACCCGGCACCTTCTGAGCCCCAAAAAGAAAGCAGCACTGAGGCTGACGAAAAAGGAAAGCACAAGAGATCCGAAAAAGATGCTCGCTGAAGAAGAAAAAATACCGTTTACTTCACACCTTGAAGAGCTCAGAAGCCGGCTGATCAAAACTTTTATTGCCATCGGCATCGGTTTTGCGGCTTCTTATGGTTTTAAAGAAAAGTTGTTTGAAATCCTGGTGCGCCCTTTGGTAAAGGTGATGGAAACCGGAGATCACCTGATTTTTACCGGCCTGCCCGAAGCGTTTTTTACGTATCTGAAAGTTTCCCTTCTGGCCGGCATCATGCTGGCCAGCCCTGTCATTCTATATCAATTCTGGATGTTTGTGGCACCGGGTCTGTATAAAAATGAGCGCCGTTTGATGGGCCCCATCGTTTTGTTGTCCTCGTTTTTTTTTATCGCCGGCGCACTTTTTGGTTATTTTATCGTTTTTCCCTGGGGCTTTAAGTTTTTTTTGGGATTTGCCACCGAATCCATCCGTCCCCTGCCTTCCATGAAAGAGTACCTGGCATTTTCAGCCAAATTGCTGTTGGCCTTCGGGCTGGTATTTGAGCTGCCCATGGTGCTGACCTTTATGGCACGTCTGGGTATTGTTTCCGTTGATTTCCTGAAGCGCAATCGTAAATACGCCGTGCTGCTATTTTTCGCCGGGGCGGCCATCTTGACACCACCGGATGTGGTTACCCAGGTAATGATGGCCCTGCCTTTGATGTTCATGTATGAGCTCAGTATTATCGGTGCCCGCATTTTCGGCAAAAAAAAGCCGGCACCCGAGAAAGAGAATGATAAGGCCAAGCAAAGTGCATCCTAAAACCCGCTCCCCTGAGGACTGATCCGTCTACAAAATCAATCCATCACAAATCAAATTCGGAAAAAAATTGTCGTCTTTTTGAGTCTGCAGCACGTCGAATATGTCGGGCAATTGTAAAATCCTGTTGCAGATCGATCAATGTTTCGATTACAGATTCAGGATAAGTACATAATTGTATTAATTTCAGAATGTTATATCGTTTATCGGCCTGATCTTTGTAATTGACAGAATGGCTTAAGCCTGATAAGAGAATAACCTTCATTTTAAAAGTCTGTGGGAAAAGTAAACTGATCTAAAAAAGGAGGGGGATAGAGAATCATGAATAAATTGCTGTGGATGTTGGTTGTTGTCGTATGCACTGCCCTGTTTTTAGCGGCCGGAATTTACGCCAAAACCGTCCCGGATGTCATCCCGCTGCAGGACCCGGCATATAAGGAGCATACCAAAGGCGTTGTTCAGTTTTCCCATGGTAAACACCAGAAAGAATATGCCGAACAGTACCCGGATCTCTACAAAAGAGGCTGTGGGGAATGTCATCACGATAAAGACGGCAAGGCACTTGCCAATCTGAAAGAAGACGATCCAGTTCAAAGATGCATTGAGTGCCACAAAAAACCCGGAGAAGTACCCAAGGATCTCAAGAAGGAATGGCGCGAAAAGAAGGTTAAAAAGGCTGAACAGAAAAAAATGGAGCTTGAGTATCACGCCGAGGCGTTACACGACAATTGCAAAGGGTGTCACAGGGATTTCAACAAAAAATATAAGCCTAAAAAGGCGCCGGTAACCTGTTCCAAGTGTCATCCGGGTACAAAAGACGAATAAGACAAATAAAAAACTACCATCAGAATGAATAAAAAAAGGGCATGCATCTTTTAGATGCGTGCCCTTTTTCATATCGCTTTTCAGGAAATGACATGGCCGCATCCAATTCTGTATATTAAGGCTCAGATAAATCGCTCATTTTTTTAATACGATCGCTGCCCAATCTTGCTCAGCAGCCGTCCAGACAGCTTCAAAATGGCCTCCGGTATAGAGCGCCTCTAAATCTCGCATTTCATGGACCCGAAAACCGGATAGCACCAGCCAGCCGCCGCCAGCGGTTAGCCGTATCATTTGGGGGTACAGCTGCTTCAAACTCGGATAACGCAAATTGGCAACCACCAGTGAATAGGAAGCGTCGATGGTTTCAATCTCGCGGTCAGCAATCACAAGCCGATCCTGTAAACGATTGAGGTCCCGATTTTCTCCGGCCTCTGCAATGGCACAGGGATCAACATCGAGACCCAATCCTTTTTTTATTCCCAGGCAAATGGCGGCTATCGCCAGAATGCCCGATCCGGTGCCGATGTCCAGCACCGAGCAATCCGTGTTGAGCCAGTCGGGGCGCACTTTCTTTAGAACATATTCAACGGCCCTGACCGACAGCCGTGTGGTCGGATGGCGGCCCCCGCCGAAAGCCGCCCCGGGTTGAATCCGGATAACCACATCATCGGGTGCCGGTTTAAATCGATGCCCCGGTGGCTGGACAACCACATAATCAGAAATGCGCACCGGTTTATTGAACGACGGCACCATGAATGTGCTGCCGAATTCATAGGTATATTCCAGTTCACCTTTAGCAACTAACTCCTTCAGCAATGCTCTGGTGCGGGTTTTATTCAGGCCGTAGGTTGAGGAGATGGTTTTTTCGAGTTGCCGGGGCGTTAATCTGGCAGTTGATGCGGCTACATTTTCTAAAATCGCTTTTTCAATCCGCTGAATATCCATTGAACACGCATCATGACGCTTTTTTGTGTTGATAGGCCACTGCATTGCGGACCAGTGCCGGTGCCCAATGCGGGGTGCCTAAAGCGTGGATGTGGGTATAGGTGGCCAGCACATTTTTATAGCAGATCCCGTCTTTGTCCTTCGTGATCCCCACCCCCCGCTGCATGCGGAAGACCAGATCCTTTTGATCACCGCTCCATTTCAGTACCCGGGAATAATGAAACTCGTGACCCCGGATTTCAGTGCCGATGTCATAATAGGGATTGCTGTTTTCAACGGTTACCACGGTGTAACCGTGGCCCTGCGGCCGTGAGAAGAAATCAAAGGTCAGCGGCAGTATACCGACCATGGGGTAGGATTTCTCCGCGAGCACCAGCGCTTCGCCCAGGTACATCAAACCACCGCATTCGGCGTATATCGGCAGACCCTCTTCGGCCATGTCTTTGAGCGCGCCGCGGAAGCCTTTATTTTCAGCCAGCTGTTGTGCATGGGTCTCCGGAAATCCGCCGCCGATATAAAGCGCGTCCAGAGCCGGCAAATCGTTTTGGGTCAGGGGGCTGATAAACACAATTTCGGCTCCGGCTTCTTTAAGGGCTTCGATATTTTCCGGATAATAAAACTGAAAGGCCGAATCTTTGATAATGCCAATCCGCGGCCGCTCAGCTTCAACCTCTGCTATCTGACCTCTGCCTGCCACGCCGAATCCTTTAGGCGAAGGCGGGACCTCTGACCTCTGTCTTCTGGCCTCTGTGGACTCGAGCGGGGGCAAACCCTGGACGCAGTCATAAACAGCGTCCAGATCGATATGGTCGTTGGCCACCTGTGCAGCGGCATCGATTGATTCGCCGGCCCAGTCATGTTCAGGGGTGGGCACCAGCCCCATGTGGCGTTCCGGAAAAATCTGGGTTTTCAGCTTGGGAATGGCACCCAGAACCGGAATCCCGCAATAGTGCTCGATATTGTCGCGCAAAATGCGCTCGTGGCGGGCACCGGCCACCCGGTTGAGCACGACGCCTTTAATCTGTACATCCGGATCAAACTGAACAAGGCCGGAAATAACCGCCGCCATGGTGCGGGTGATCTTGGTGCAATCCACACACAGCAATACCGGGCACTTCAGTAATTTGGCCAGTTCAGCCGTACTGGTGCTGCCGGTCAGATCGATGCCGTCATAAAGCCCGCGGTTGCCCTCGATGACGGCAATATCGCCTTTGCGGGTGCGTTCCAGAAAAGATTGCAAAATTTGAGGTGTTTCCAAAAGGAAGGTGTCCAGATTATAACAGGGCCGGTTGGCCGCCAGGGCCAACCAGCCCGTATCGATATAATCCGGACCTTTTTTAAAGGGTGCGATGGACTTGTTGCGTTTCTTCCAGGCAGCAATCAGCCCGATGGAAAGGATGGTCTTACCCGAGCCGCCGCGCAGGGCGGCAATCAAAATCCTGGGAGCAAACTGGCCATCTTGAAGCATTGAAGCCTATGTGGGCGTCAAGGAAAAAGGGGCTCGTGGACGAACCCGATCATTCCTTTTCCTCGTGTTCTGCACCCGCCTGTTTACCGGTGCCTTTGAGTCCGTATAATGACGTGCTGCCGCTGGACCAGTATTCCAGAACCTCTTCCTGAACCAGGCGATTAATGACTTTCTTGGCCTCGCGCGGTTTGGCCTCCAAAATCTTGGCCAGGTCATTAAAATAAAACTTGGACTTGGTTTTTTGTTTCTTTTGCAATGCTTCTACGATCTTTTCTTTTGATTCCTCGTAGTCCAGAGCCATAATTTACCTCTTTTCGGCAAAATGCAGGGGGCACGCTATGATGATATGCCCCCTGCAGTTTTTATTTCACGCTTAGAACTTGAATTGCGTGGTCTGACGCCATGTGAAGTACGCCGGATCGCGGAAATCATCGATCAGGTGGTGGGTAAATTCCAGTTCGCATTTCTCAAAGAATCGTTCCCATCCAACCCGCTCAGCCCATTCGCCCAGACGCTCGTATTTATTGGCGCCTTTCTCATAGGCCTGCACGATGTGTTTGATGACGTCAGTTGTTTGCGGCCAGCGCGGTGGCTCGTTCGGGATAAAGGCCACAACCACCTTGGAAAACTTGGGAGCGCTGATGCGGTTGGACACCTTGCCACCCGCCATGATGACGATGCCGTCACCTTCCTGGTCGGCCAGGGGCATGGAGGGGCACATGGTGTAGCAATTGCCGCAGAACATGCAACGCTCTTCTTTGACCGCCACACTGTTGACCTTTTTTCCGCCGAACTCGACCTTGGCGGGTTTAATCGCAGCCGTCGGGCAGGCGGCGATGGCCAGCGGGATCTCGCACATCTTGTCCAGATATTCATGATCCAGCATCGGCGGTTTGCGGTGGTAACCCAGGATGGCAATATCCGAGCAATGGACCGCACCGCACATGTTCAGGCAGCAGGCCAGGGACACGCGTAGCTTGGCCGGCAGTTTGTGCTCCTTGAAATAGTCAAAGAGCACATCCATGGTAGCCTTGACCGGACCCGAGGCATCGGTGGCCGGCGTGTGGCAGTGAATCCAACCCTGCGTATGCACGATGTTGGTAATGGAAGTGCCGGTCCCGCCCACCGGAAACTTGAAGCTGCCGCCGGCGAACTTGCGGCTTTCAAGATCTTTGATCAGCGGATCGACCTTGCTTTCCTCATCCACCATAAATTCGATGTTGTTGCGGGTGGTGAAGCGCAGGTGGCCGCCGCAGTGTTTTTCGGCGATGTCGCAGATCTCACGAATGTGAGAGGTGCTCATCAACCGTGCGCCGCCGCAACGGACCGTAAAGACTTTGTCGCCGGATTCGGCCACATGCACCAGCACACCGGGTTTGATGACATCGTGATACAGCCATTTGCCCTTATTTTTGGCAATCACCGGCGGATAAAATTCGTCATATTTTCGCGGACCGATGTCTGAAATTCTGTTTTCCATCGGTTTGTCAGGATTATAGCCTGATGATACAAATGCCATGGTCTTATCCCCCTATCTCTGATGATATTTTCTAAATTCGTTGATGTCTCGTTCGAATCC
>JASFGN010000135.1:0-7194 GCA_050123735.1 Desulfobacterales bacterium
TCCGTTAATGCCAGCGGAAGCCCGCCCTCATGCTGACGGGTAACATGCTCATCGGACCAGATCCTTTTACCGGTGCGGGTGTCCCATACCGCTATGGAAGCACCCACTGCCATCTGGGAATAAAGGCCTGCGTATAACCGCTGATATTCAGTCACTTTGCCGACCACAACGGCATCACAACCCAGAATTCGACCCAACCGCCGGGCCGATTTTTGGGTTAAGACATCATAACCCATCAGGTTATGGCGCTTGAGCTTTCGATCGACTTCATGCAACTCCATATCTTCATAAGGTTGCGCACATAAATGACTGTAAAAGGTGGTGCGCACAAATTCGTGTATGTCGTCGGATTCAGTCAGATTGTCGAAAGGCAAAATGGCAATTGATTTGGGAGGATTTCTGACGATGATTCGCTGGGCCTCATCATCGTTGTCTTTAACGAGCCCCAGATGCGTCCCGCAGCCGCTTAGCATGCCCAAACAAATGATTATAACAGCCCAGGCCGTCAGCCCTATTCTGAAATGGTTCCCCCCAGCGAATTTGAACAATGCAGTCCTCCTTTTTGTCCATTTTCGGGCTTTTGCCAAAAAAAAAGCTGTGCCACCCTTATCCGGTAACCAGCTTTGTGAGCTCGCTTTGGCAACCCGGCGATCCGCCTTCAGCGGACCCGTGGCTTTCCGTCACCCGATTACTCGGGTTTTGGCTTTTTCGTGCGCAAATTTAGATAAACGTCTTTGAATCAGATTGCGGTATAAAATGAGTGCAAAAAACAGGCCTGAGGCAACAGAATTCAATATTATATTAACAATTCGGTAAGTTATGTAATTTGATCAGATTTATTGTAAGCCTTAAATGACAAATATTGTCAGATTTTGTGACAAAATAACGCTCAACCAGCCGTTGGGGTCACCCGTGTCCGACGCCGAACCTAAAATAAAGATCAAAGGCGCAAAAAATGCGGTTATTCGGTTAAAGCCTTTCTGGAAAATGCCGATAAAAAACATATACCTAAAGCGTACAATTTCATCATAAACCCTGCTGCAGGCGTTCCATGCTGCGATGGTCGCAAAAAGACTGAGTGGTGCATGTTTAAATTAATTCAAAAATCGAATCCCGAAAAATATCATCAGACGCAGAAAACCAGTTTCCTGCTCGGACGCTCGAAACAGTGTGACATTGTCATTAGCGACCCTAAAATTTCAGATGTACAGGCCAAAGTCGGCGCAAAAGACAACCGCTATTTCATCAAAAATCTGGGTTCCGCCAAAATTTCTGTAAATGGCCAGCCGACAGAAGGTCAGTTTATAAACAATGGAGACGAGTTGGCGCTCGGCAAATCAAAATTTGTCGTGCAGCTGGCAGAAAAAGAGCGACCGGAATCCAAACTGCCATCGATGGATGATAAAACAATGGTGCTCGAGACCCCCAGCGACGAAACGCTGGGGCCGAGATTGGTGTGCACCACTGCTGCCGGAAAAAGCAAAATCATTCCCCTGAAGCGGGAAAAGCTGATCATCGGTAGATCAAACGAGGCCACCCTCAAATTGATGCACCCGTCGATCTCCCGCAAACATTGTGTTATCGAAAAGCAGGACCAGGGGTATGTCGCCCGAAATATCAGCACCACCAATCCCCTTTTCTTAAATGACCAGGAGATATCAGAAAAACGCCTGTATTCGGGTGATCAGCTGCGAATGGGAACATTTTCGATAACCTTTATCTCTGATCAATCGACCGATGCCCGTCAAACAACCCAGAAAATTGTAACCTCCGCAAAACGATCAAACCGGAGTCTGTGGCTCACAGCACTGCTAATTTTCACCTTTTCAGGATATTTGCTGTATCTGCACGCCTACATGCCCTGGAAAGCCGGGCAAAAGCTTGCCGAGATTGCCGCGCGGATTGAAGTAGGTGATGTCATGCCCGCCCAGGCATCCCTCAAAGAATTGTTGCAAACTGATCTGTCTGCGGAAAATGCTCAGACGGCCAAAGACATGCTGGCACAGATCACCCTGACCATCACCCAACAAAAAGCCGAAAAGGGAGACCTAAAGGATGCCAAGCTTTTTTTGAAAAATTACCTGGCAAAACACGGTCACGGTCAGGAAGCCCAAAAGCTCTGGGATCGCCTGGATTTTTACCGTTTAACCCTCGGTGAACAGCTGGAATCCAACAATCAACATCAATCTGCGCTGAGGGAATATTCCTCCATTCGCGAAGACAGTTTATACTTTGAGGAAGCTCAAAAAGCCATACGACGCATCTGGTTGGCCTACCAGCAGAAAAGCCGAGAAAAACAAAACATCGCCCAGCTGCTTAAGGAGGCCGAAACGCACTTTCTGGCCAAACGCTATCTCACGCCGGTCAATAAAAATGCCTTTTCCGTATACCAGGCCGTGCTTGCACTCAATCCCAAACATGAACTGGCGTTGCAGCGCATCGAGCAGATGAAAGCCTTTTACCGTGAGCATGGTGAGGGCTATTATAAAAAACAGAACTGGTCTAAAGCCCTATTTTATTTTGAGCGCTACAGTATCATTGATTCTGAATCCCAAAAAATCAAAGCCAAGATAACGGCCTGCCGCCAAAAATTAATGTCAACACAGAAAAGCACCAGTGCCTCCAGTGCCAGCGGCAGCAAGCTGGCTAAGCATGAAGAAGAGAAAAAACGCGAAGAAATCCAGCGCCTTCTGGAAGAATCCGGAGCCGAAAGTTCCAGGATTATGAAATATCTATTTGAAGAAAAAGAAGGCGAAAAAGAGACCGACACGCCCTGGTAATCCTTATTTGGGCACGCATCACCCCTGTTTGCAATAAATGCTGATTTTATGATCTCTAAATTTAACAGGCTAACGAGTTAAACATATGAAAAATACGGTTATTACCTTTTTGGCCATCATTTGCCTGGCAGCCGGCATCAATGCCTGTGCCCTCAAAAGCTTGCTGATGCCCGAGCTTGAGCCGGAAATCCTGGAAAAGGACCGGCTCCCGTATAAAGTTGCGATTGTGCCGTTTGTGAATCAGACATCCAATCCTGAAGCCGGCAGCATTGTCCGGAAAATGTTTTACAATTTCTTTAGTTCTCTCAATTACCTGGATCTGGAACCCTTCGTCATTGATGATAATCTGAAGAGAAACGAACTGTATCAGCCAATCATTTCAGGCAAGGCCGTCTCAGCAGCGCGGCTGGGACAATTGCTGGGGGTCGATGCGATTATCTTCGGTGAGGTTACCAGTCTGGGCAAAACCTATGCGCTGGTTTATTCGGATAACGCTGCAGGACTCAAAGCCAGAATGGTGCGGTGTGACTCGAATCGCATTATTTGGGAACTCGAACACAGCATTCGTATTCAGGATGGTGACTTGCCGCTTAGCCTGACCGGGCTGGCGGCAACGATCGTCAAAACAGCCATCACGCATCAAAAAGCGTCACACCTTCAGGCAGCGGCCGAGTTGTGCATGCAAATGGTGGCGACCATCCCGGATCGCGAAGGCATAACCGAACCCCCGCCGAAAATCATTGCGCTGGTTCACAACGCCGGGGGCAAACTGCTGCGCCCGGGAGATCTGCTCAAAGTGGCCATGATCGGCGAAAAAAACCAAAAGGCCAGCTGGAGTATTCCTCCGCTGGTTACAAATCTGCCGTTAAAAGAAAAGGAACCGGGCGTCTATATCGGGGCCTATCGCATACGCAGCGATGATCGCCTGCCCCACGGGCGGATCATCGGATATCTGCAATCGAAGACCGGCACCGGCAGCCAGTGGGTGGACACTCTCGGACCCATAAGAATAGGGACGCCCACAGTCCTGCCGCCTAAAATCACCCGAAATACGGTGCTGACTGCCGATAAAAGCCCTTATCTGGTAGAAGACGCCCTGCTGGTTTTACCCGGAGCAAAACTCACCGTGCAACCCGGTACGGTCATCTGGTTTTTGAATCTGGGGTTGATTGTAAAAGGCGAACTCCAGATCAACGGGACAGAAATACAACCGGTGCGCCTGGCCAGCTTGGGTTCCGGCAGCTGGAAGGGTATATTTCTGGATAAAACTAAAAACGGCTCCCATATCAACCACTGTCAGATTTCCGATGCCGAATATGGCCTCAGGGTGACAGAAGCGACCGTCACGCTGAAAAATTGTCGGTTTCAAAATAATGTCTGGGGAATCGTTATCGAACAAAGCAAAGCTGAAATTCATCACACCCTCGTGCGCACCTCCGGTAAAATCGGGATTGCCGCCCGCCAAGCGCAACTGCTGGTAAAAAATTCGGTCATAACCGAAAATGGTGCCGGCGGATTTATTCTGGAAAAATCAAATGCGAGCATTGAGCAAAACAATATCGTCAACAACGGAAACTGGGCGATAAAGGTTGCTGATACGGCCAGCAAAGTTAAAGCCAGACATAATTGGTGGGGCGTCCAGGAGCCTGAACAAACCGAAATTATCGGCCAGTTCAAAATTCGGCCTATCCTGGAAAAACCGATTGAATTTAAGATTGACAGCTAGTCCCTCTAAGGCGGCCCGCTGAGCAAGTCATATTGTTTTATGCATCGATTTGTACTTTTCGAGGTAGCGTGCGGCCTTTTGCACATCATCTAACGCCTGATAACATTTGGCGGCAAAGTAGACAGCTTCTTTCAGATGCTGCAATTCTGACAGGTAAGATAACGCCTTTTGAAAGTCTCCCATGTTCATGTAACTGACAGCCACACATAAATTCAGCTGTTCGTCCTTCGGAAAAGCCTTAATGCCGGCGGTTAAAATTTGAATCGATTCAACGAAGTCCTGGCGTTGCTGGTAAAGCATGCCCAACCCCCAATATGCCCGGGCAGAGGCGCCGTATTCCAAAGAGCGCTGATACAGCCTTTCGGCAATCCGGTCCTTGTGTGCGATAGCGTCAATACCCGCATAATCTCCCTTTTGAAAGGTGAGTGCCAGGCGCGAATAGAAATCGGCGTGCTGCGGGTATAAATCCTTATTGTCGATGAGGTCCAGGTCCTCGACATAGTCAGGAAGCTTTTCATAAAAAGCGCTTCTCAGTTTCTGGCCGAAGGCCAGGATGAGATCTTTTGTAAGCGAGGGGTCGGTTTCAAAATACATGATATCTTCGATTCGGTTTAACCAGATATCATCGCTGATGTTTTCCCGTTTTTGGTAGTCATCATAAAGTGCCGTTCCCGGAAACAAATCCAGGATATAGAAAATGGCACTCAGCGGTTTAATGGCGTTCATCAGCTCAATCGTTTGCTCGATGGTCTGCCAGCTTTCCTGAGGGCAGCCATAAATAAAATAGGCGCGTGCCATGATACCGTACTGCTGCGTCAGCTCAAATGCCTGACAGATCTGCTGCTGACGGATATGTTTCCCCAATAATTTGCGTATTTTTTCAGAACCGCTCTCCACACCGTAACTGATTTGAATACAGCCGGCTTTTCGCATCCAGTAAAGGATATCGGCATTGATCATGTCGACCCGGGATATGGCCGCCCATTGAACATCCAGTTTTGCTTCAATCATTTTTTGGCATATGTCGATGACGCGCTTGGCATTAATGGTAAATGTGTCGTCGGAAACATAAAAAAATCGAATCCCCTGTCCGGCCAGCAGAGAAAGCTGCTCGACAAAGTAGCCTGCTGAGTGAAATCGAACCTGCCGACCCCAAAATTGGGGCGAGCCGCAAAAATCGCATTTGGCGGCACAGCCGCGCGTCAACGAAACATGCTGATAGCCGAAATATTGAGCGGGTATGGGAAGTTGATCCAGGTCACGCACGGGCCCGGCATTTTGATTTCGAATCACCCGTCCATTTTTCCGATAGGCCAGCCCCTCAATTCGTTCAATTTTTTGCATCTCGCCGGCATCAAGGCATTGGATCAAACTCAGGAAAGTATATTCACCCTCACCCATAACCACAAAATCCACCTGGGGGAAATGGTCCAAAAAATGCGACCATAAAAAAGTGGCGCCAATGCCACCGAAAACAATTCTCACTTTCGGATTAATCTGTTTGGCAATGCGTGCAATATCGATCCCCCCCCAGCGATTGCCATGCAGGATGGAAAACCCGATGACATCCGGGTTTTTTTGGGTGAGTTCGGATCTGATGTCCTGCGGGCCTGTGTTGATGTTGTGCCAGTTTAGAATCTCCACATCATAGGAATGTTTTTTGAGCAAGGCGGCAATGTAGAAGACCCCCTGCGGTATAACACTGACATCTTCAACCTGCAGCCGTTTCTCCAAAAAATAAGGATATATCAATAATATTTTCATCCCGATAGCGCGCCCCGCCTTTAACGTGAAAAATTCGGATTGATGGACATGTTCTTGTCAAGATGGTGCTCGATATCAAGGACGAGACCGGTACGACTGGATTTTGCGCGGCATGATACCTCTTCTCGTCCTCGCGCTCGTTTTCGATGATATTATTTTTAAACCTGTCAGCCGCAATTGTCAAAACCGGTATGGTGCCGCAACGTAATGGAAGCCCGGGCAGTTTGACTTTTCAATTGCATTCTGTCATGGAAAGAAAATTTATAAACAGCAACGAATCGCTTCTATCCTTACAGCAGCTATGCATGATCGGCCATACCACATCCGTGCAGTTTTATTATACTGGGAGGGTACCGTTGTCCGGCAAGATCAACGGTCAATAGAGACGCTGAAGGCCGCCATCGGTTGCCCGATGCATCAGACGATGCTGGAATTTATATTAAGCCTTGCGGATGTGCCAGATAGAGATGACACCCTGGCCAAGCTCAGCACCCAGGAAAAGATCGCAGCGTTGCGCCCTGAACCGCATCCTGCCGCGCTGGAAATCCTCGAGTATTTGCTTGCAAAGGACCTGCGGATCGGCATTATCAGCCACTCCGCGATAGACACGATCCGGTGCATTTTACAGGAGTTCGATACGATCGGTGAGCATGATTTCGATTTTATCTTCAGCCGGGACAATATTGCACAGCAACAGCAGCCAGCAGAATTGATCGGGCTGGCTGCTGAACGACTGAAGGTTGCAATCGAAAATATAGCGGTCATTTCAGCGAATGCATCTGAAATTGAACATGCCCGCGACGGGGGGGCCCTGACGATCTTTTTAAAGGAGCACACTCAATCTGACCTCCAAAGCATCAATGCCGACTTTGTGATTGGACACATTCGAGATATGATCGATACCGTTCGCATGGGCATCCCGCT
>JASFGN010000136.1:0-7177 GCA_050123735.1 Desulfobacterales bacterium
GAAGATGGCCAGACGGGATTGGATTTAATAAAAAAAGAGTGCCCGGATGTCATTTTACTCGATATTATGATGGAAACGCTGTTCTCCGGTTTCGAGGTTTGCAAACAGGTCCGCGCCGATAAGCAGCTGATGGATACGCCGATTATCGGTATATCCGCCATGGGTGATGAGCTGGATATCAACTACAGTCAGTGGCCGGACTATGATTATTTCCGCCCGGACACATTCATGGAAAAGCCCATCGATAAACAGCGGCTGCTGCAGCTGATTCCGGAGGTGATCCAGAAAGCCCAGAAACGCAAGCGCGATCCCAAGTGGAAAAAGGAAATGCAGAACGATTGGGCCCAAAAAGCATCCCAGAAAAAGCAGACCTGATCCTCCAATAAGCAACAGAGCCCGTTTCCAGATTCTCCTTATCTGTTTGTTTAATGCCGCTATTTAAAAAGGAATTAACGCTCCGGCTTATATTATCATTCACCATCTCCGCCTTCTGGACGTTCCGCTTTGAGCCTGATCAGAGTCTGAGGCGCCCGGCGCTTGGAGATGCTCAACATCTTTTGTGCCATACATTGAGGATGTCACGGGACAATGTTCGATTATCTCCTCTATACCTCTCTCGCCGTTTTCCTCCTGGGATTGATCTATAAGATATCGACCTGGTTTACTCGTAAGATTGGAATCGCGGGAAAGGACATTACGGCAGCACAACGGCTGCTGTCAGTCGTAAAAGGCATCACCGGTGTCGTTTTCAGCACGAAAATCCTTGCTCTGCTCGAGGCTGTTGCTCTGGATGTCCTCTTGCAACGCCGTATTTTAAAGGAAAGTGTGTCCCGCTGGCTGGCGCACATGTTGATATTTTACGGATTCACGCTGCTGCTGCTCATGCACGCCCTGGAATCGGTAATTTCGGAAGCCATATTTAATGAATATTATTCCACGGTCAATCCCTTTTTCTTTCTACGGGATTTTTTTGGCGCCATGGTGCTGGCGGGTGTACTCCTGGCGGCGCTGCGCAGATACATTGCAAAGCCGCGGCGCCTCAGAAGTGGCGGAATGGATCATTATACCATTATCATCGTGGCCGCTGTGATGCTGTCCGGAATCGCTCTGGAAGGAGTGAAAATCACCTCCCACAGCGAATTTATGCGGATGGTCGAAGACTATGCCGGTCTGGATGACGAAGACGAAATCGAGGCCCTCGAAACACTCTGGGCAAAGGAATACGGCACGGTCTCGCCCACCATCACGGCACCTTTCGATGCAGAGCTGCTGGAAGCCGGCCGTGAGGTGCACGAAAGCAGCTGCCAGGATTGCCATGCGCCGGCCCCTTACGCATTTACCGGCTTTGCCGCAGCCAATCTCATCAAACCAATCGCCTTGTGGCTGGATGAACATGATGGTGTTACCCTGCTGTGGTACGTGCATGTTATCGCCTGTTTCATCGGCCTGGCCTATCTGCCCTTCAGTAAGATGTTTCATGTGTTCGCCGCCCCGGTCAGTTTGATAGCCAACCGGGTCATGGAACCGGACAAATCACTGCCGGCCAATGTTGCAACGCGCCAGATCATGGAGCTGGATGCCTGCACCCATTGCGGAAGCTGCAGCCTGGGCTGTTCTGCGGCCATGATGTTTGAAGCTATCGGCAACGAATACATTCTGCCTTCCGAAAAAATAACGCTGCTCAAGCGGTTGGCTGCCGGCAAAAAACTGGATGACGAGCAGCTGCGCGCCATCCAGGAAGGCGTCTATTTTTGCACCAATTGCGACCGCTGCACGGTGCGATGTCCTTCCGGTATTCGATTAAAGGAACTGTGGTACAGCGTGCGGGAGAAGCTGCTGGCAGAGGGTCCGCCGCTGCCCCTTGTATTGAGCCCGTTTTCCTTTGCCAGAGGATTGATCTTACAGCAGACGCTTGCGACCGACAGCTACAGCAGCCCGATCGATAAAGCCCGGCAGGCCGTATCCGGCCGATTTGTCAATCTGACAAATCCGGACACACCCATCCCGCTAAATAAACACAACCCCGGAGCATCGCATCCGGCCGTAACGGACCGCACGTACACCCATTGCTTCAGCTGCCAGAGCTGCACAACGGTATGCCCGGTGGTTGCCAACTATGAGAACCCGGAACAGGTACTTGGACTGCTGCCGCATCAAATCATGTGCAGTCTGGGTCTGGGGTTGAGCGATATGGCCGCCGGTGCCGGCATGATCTGGGACTGTTTGACCTGCTACAAATGCCAGGAAAACTGCCCGCAGCAGGTGCAGGTGTGTGACATTCTGTGGCGCTTGAAAAATCACGCTGTCCAATCCATTGAACATTAACGTTCAATGGATCGTTATTGGTTATTGGTTATTCGATCAGACAATTGATGCAAATAAAATAAGACAGATAGGATACCTCAACTTTAGGCATTTTTTAATTTTAGGCATTTTAGGCAATTCTGATAGGAAAGATCATATGAAGTTTGCGTTATTCCATGGCTGCAACATCCCCTCCCGCGTCAAGCAATATGCCGATGCCACCGCAGCGGTGTGCGACCGGCTGGGCATTGAACTGGTTGAAATGGACGACTTCAACTGCTGCGGATATCCGGTGCGCAACGCGGAGCATCGCGCCTATGTCCTGTCTGCCGCCAAGAACCTGGCGGTGGCCGAAAAGGCCGGCCTGGACATGCTGGTGATGTGCAAGTGCTGCTACGGCAGTTTAAAACGAGCGGAATATTTTTTAAACCAGGAGCCCGAGTTGAAAACCGATGTCAATCGCGTGCTGGCACGCGAAAACCTGGAATATCAAAATAAAACCCAGGTAAAACACCTGCTGTCGGTCCTGTATCATGATGTGGGCATTGAACGGTTAAAGAAGGCGATATCAAAAGTATACAGCGGTCTTCAAATAGCGGTCAGTTACGGATGCCATGCCCTGCGGCCCAGCAACATCACCGGATTTGACGATCCGGTTTCTCCCAAAATCTTCGATGAGCTGGTGGAAGTCACCGGGGCCTATAGTGTGGACTGGACCCGCAAGCTGGATTGTTGCGGCGCGCCCATGACCGGCATCAACGATCAGCTGGCCATGGATATGACTCAGAGGAAAATCGACAGTGCCCGCGAAGCCGGCGCTCAGTATATCTGCACCGCCTGTCCCTATTCCCAGCTTCAGTTCGACGCCGTGCAAAAGCGCATGGCTTCACAATCGAAGAATGGTGAGCCCATTGCGCCCATATTGTACCCGCAGCTGCTGGGCTTGAGCATGGGCATCGAAGAAAAAACCCTGGGCAATGCCGAAAATAAAATTGACCTATCTGAAATTACATCATTTTTAATGACGGAGTAGTTATGTCATCTACAGGCACGGGCGCAGTTATGGTGGTCGGCGGCGGGATATCCGGCATGCAGGCCGCCCTGGATCTGGCCGATTCCGGATATTATGTCTACCTGGTGGAGCGCTCGAGCTCCATCGGCGGCATGATGTCGCAGCTGGACAAAACCTTCCCCACCAATGATTGTGCGATGTGAATCATCTCACCGAAACTGGTCGAGGTCGGCCGGCACATCAACATCGAACTGCTGACGCTCAGCGAAGTGCAGCGCATCAGCGGTAAAGCGGGCAATTTTGAAGTTCAGGTGACCACGTACCCGCGCTATGTCGACAAGGACAAGTGTATCGCCTGTAATGCCTGTGCGGATAAATGCCCTAAAAAAGTTTCCAACGCCTATGACGGCGGGCTGAGCAAGCGCAAAGCGGTCTACGTGCAGTATGCCCAGGCGGTGCCACTCAAATACGCCATCGACGCCGACAGCTGCATTTATTTTCTCAAATGCAAATGCAGAGCCTGCGAAAAATTTTGTCCCACCGGCGCGATTAACTTCGAAGACCAAAAAACCGATCTCAACCTGAAGGTCGGCGCGGTGGTGATCGCCGCCGGCAGCGAGGCTTTTGATCCGGCCATTTACGACACCTTCGGCTATTCAGCGTCGCCCAACATTATCACCAGCCTGGAATTTGAAAGAATCCTGTCGGCCTCCGGCCCCTACGGCGGGCATCTGTTGCGGCCGTCGGACAAAACCGAGCCCGAAAAAATTGCCTGGCTGCAATGTGTGGGATCGCGCGATACCCATATCGGCGCCCGCGGCTACTGTTCGGCCGTCTGCTGCACGTATGCCGTCAAAGAGGCCATTTTAGCCAAAGAGCACAGCCACAGCGGCCTGGACACGGCCATCTTTTACATCGACATTCGCACCTTCGGCAAAGACTTTGAGCGCTATTATAACAAGGCCAAAGACGACCTGGGGGTTCGCTTTGTCAAATCGCGCATCACGCACGTCGAGCCCATGGATGATAACGGCAAACACCTTATCTGCTATGTCGATGCGGCCGGCCACAGCCGGGCAGAGAAATTTGACATCGTGGTATTGTCGGTAGGCCTGGGGCCCCGGGATCTGGCCGTTTCTGTAGCCCAAAAACTGGATATCGATTTAACCCCCTATCGTTTCGCCAAGGCCGGGAGCTTTGATCCGATTCAAAGCTCACGACCGGGCATCTATGTGTGCGGTGCCTTCCGCGAGCCGCAGGACATACCCTCATCGGTCATCGATGCCAGCGCGGCGGCCGGAAAAGTCGGCACCCTGCTGGCGGATGCCCGCGGGACGCTGACCAAGACCAAGCAGCAGCCTGAGGAGATCGATATCAAAGGCGAGCCCCCGCGAATCGGTGTTTTCGTCTGCTGCTGCGGCACCAATATCGCCGGGTTTGTGGATGTGCCTGCCGTGGTCGAATATGCCAAGACGTTGCCGAATGTGGTCTATGCCGAGCAGAACCTGTTTAGCTGCTCACAGGATACCCAGACCCAGATTTCAGAAACCATTAAAAAGCACCGCCTCAACAGGGTGGTGGTGACGGCCTGCACGCCCAAAACCCACGAGCCTCTATTTCAGGAAACCCTGGTCAACGGGGGTCTCAACAAATATCTTTTCGAGATGGCCAATATCCGCAACCAGTGCTCCTGGGTGCATAAAGACGATATGGACAAAGCCACCGAAAAATCCAAAGACCTGCTGCAGATGGCGGTAGCTAAAGTCGCCCTGCATGAGCCCCTGGTCGAACCCAAAATGAAGATCAACCAGACCGCCATGGTGATTGGTGGGGGGGTCGCCGGCCTGACGGCGGCCAAAACATTGGCCGATCAGGGCTATAAAACGGTCGTGGTTGAAAAAAGCGCGCAGCTGGGCGGCCAGGCCCGCAATTTGGCGGAAACCTGGCAGGCAGAGCCGGTGGGCCCGTTTCTGGAAAAATTGATCGCCGATGTTACCGCCAATGACAACATCAAGGTGTTGTTAAATGCCAGGATTGAAAAGGTGGATGGATTTATCGGCAATTTTAAAACCACCGTTCAGGGCGACGGTGAAAACCAGATTGTGGAGCACGGCGTTACCCTGATTGCCTCGGGCGCCGAAGAGTTTAAACCGGATGATTATCTGTACGGCCGGGATGAGCGGGTACTGACCGGCCTGGAGCTTCAGAAAAAAATTCAGGAGGGCAACGGGTTTGATGCCACGCGCACCGCCGCATTTGTTCAGTGTGTGGGATCGCGCATCCCCGAACGTCCGTACTGTTCGAAAGTGTGCTGCACCGGATCAATCAAAAGCGCTTTGAGCCTTAAAGAAAAAAATCCTGCCATGGATATTTTCATATTACACCGGGATTTGCGCTCCTACGGTCTCAGAGAAGACCTTTACCGCCAGGCGCGCGATAAAGGGATCAAATTTATCCGCTATGACAAGGACAGGAAAATCGGGGTGGGTTCCGCCGAAAATGGTTTGAACATTACCTTTACGGACCGGGTCCTCAGAAGGCAAATGGTCATCGACAGCGATCTGCTGGTTCTGGCCAGTGCGGTGGTGCCCCAAAAAGCCAACCCGCTGGCGCAGCTGTTCAAAGTGCCGCAAAATGATGACGGCTTTTTTGCCGAAGCGCACGTCAAGCTGCGCCCCAATGATTTCGCCACCGATGGTGTGTTTGTCTGCGGCCTGGCGCATGCGCCCAAACCGATCGAGGAATCCATCGCCCAGGCCCAGGCGGCGGCCTCCCGGGCGGTGACGGTCTTAGCGGCCCTGGCGGTTTCGGTCAGCGGCACGGTGGCCCTGGTGGATCCGAACTTCTGCAGCAGCTGCGGGGTGTGCATTTCGATTTGTCCTTATTCAGCACCGCAATTGATTGAAAATACCGGCAAAGCTGAAATCCAGGCCACGCTGTGCAAGGGCTGCGGGTTGTGCGTCGCCTCCTGCCGCTCGGGCGCCATTCATCTCAAAGGCTTCGACACCGGACAGATTTTCGCCCAGCTCAAGACGTGTTTGTTTGAAGAAGTACCGTCAGAGTCCATTTTAGGTTGAAATTTACTGGGAAACGGATTCCGGTGTCGGGGTTATATTGGAATTGTTCAATTGGTCTTATTGGTTAATTTGGTTGAGCTAATCGAACCAATTGAACTAATTAAACCAATCAAGCAAATTTAACGGCCACCAACTGGCTGGCACCTAATTAAAAAATTAAAGATTGTAAATCCCGCGAAGGTGGTTGAACAAATGAAAACCTTTACCAACCTGATAGAAGACGTGCAAAAGCCCGGGCTGTGTCATCGCTGCGGCGGGTGCGTGACCTTTTGCACGGCTATTAACTACGGCGCTCTGGAGCTGGACAGCGAGGGCAAGCCCCGCTATGCGGATGAAGCCAAATGCATCGAATGCGGCCTGTGCTATACCATCTGCCCTGAAATCGACGAGCTGGATGCGGAAACCCGCAAAAGTTCGGGCTGGAGGGCACCCATCGGAAGGGTCATTGAAACCAGCATTGCCCGGGCCACCGATTCCAGGATCCGCCAAAAAGCCACCGACGGCGGAGTGGTGACCGCCCTGCTGGTGCACCTGTTTAAGCGCGGTCGCATCGACGGCGCCATTGTCACCAAACCGGCCGGTCCCTTTCAACGCCTGCCGTTTCTGGCTGAAACTGAAAAAGACATCACGGATGCCGCCGGCTTTTCCTTTGACACCTCTCACGGCATGACAAGTTACAGCGATTATTATTTAACTTACTCACAGGTCAAAGAATTCGATCCATTGATCAAAAAGGGACTTCAGCGCGTGGCTTTTGTGGGCACCCCCTGCCAGATCAATGCCG
>JASFGN010000137.1:0-7145 GCA_050123735.1 Desulfobacterales bacterium
TTAGAGCCTGCCCGGTGGAAGCCATTACCTGGAAAAAGAAGGAAGTTGCGGTTATCGACAAGGACAGATGCATCAAATGCATGACGTGCTTTGATAAATGCAAATTTGATGCAATTGAATAACAAAATGAACATAGATAAACACGAACTGTATGAGAATTTCTACCACGAAAGCACGAAAGACCGAAAACACGGAAAATAAAAATTTTGTCCTTTCTCAAATTTCTTGTTTTCGTGACGAATAAAAAAGGTTCATACAATCGGCTTAAATACCAACTATTTCCATATTGATCTGAGGTGTTTTAATGGTTGATGCAATCATCTTAATGGGCAGCATGGGATTGGCCATCAGCATCATTTTGGCCATCGCATCCAAGGTTTTCTACGTTTATGTTGATCCCAAGATTCTGTCGATCGAAGAAGAATTGCCCGGAGCCAACTGAGGGGGTTGCGGGCTGCCGGGTTGCAGCGCCAACGCCGAGGCCATCGTTGCCGGTACAGCGGCACCCAATTCTTGTGTAGCCGCCGGTGCGGAAGTGGCCGAAGCCATTGCCGCTATTATGGGCGTTAAGATTGAAGCTGTTGAACCGGATATCGCCCTGCCGGGCTGTTATTTTGGGGTTGAGGATGCGGATACGAAATATGTGTATAATGGCCTGGATGATTGCCGGGCGGTGGCATTGCTCGGTGGCGGCATGAAAGTGTGTACCATCGGCTGCCTGGGCTTAGGGACGTGCGTTCGGGCCTGTCCCTTTGATGCCATCCGTATGGGCCCCGAAGGCCTGCCGCTCGTTAACGAACAAAGATGCACGGGATGCGGAACCTGCGAACGGGTGTGTCCCAAACACATTATTAACCTTTCGTCCATTACGCGAAGGATTATCCGGGAATATACCACCGATGAATGCACGACTCCCTGCCAGCGGGCGTGCCCGGCCGGTATTAATATTCGGGAATACATTCATCAAATTTCAATTGGTAATAATCACCGCGCTGTTCAGGTCATCAAGGAACGCAATCCTTTTCCGGCTGTAATCGGCCGAATTTGTCCGCGGCCCTGTGAGCTGGAGTGCCGACGAAATTATATTGATGAGCCGGTGGCCATCAATTTTCTAAAGCGCTATGCAGCTGACTATGAAAAGGAAAGCGGCAAGCGCATCCTGCCTTACAAAGCACCGGATACCGGCCGTAAAATTGCGGTTGTCGGCGGTGGTGTGGAAGGTTTGTCGGTTGCGTTTTTTGCCGCACGCCTTGGACACGATGCAACGGTATATGAAGCCACCGCAAAACTGGGTGGACTGCTCAGAAGCGCCATTTCAAAAGATCGATTACCCGAGGAGATGCTGGATTGGGATATTGAAGGCATTGTTGAAATGGGCGTTAAAATTGAAACCCAAAAGGCATTGGGTCGTGATTTCTCCCTAAAAACACTGATTCAAGAAGGTTATGACGCGGTCTTTCTGGCCGCCGGCGGCTGGGACAGCCGTCTGGCACGCGGGGCTACCGATGAGATTGAATCGCCGATTCCAGGCACTTATATGCTGGTTGATCTGCTGCGATTCGGCGCCGAGCAGACAGAGGCGCTGGCGATTCGTTCCGATGTTGTGATCGCCGGTGGGGGTAAATTGGCGCTTGATGCCGCTAAAGTTTGCCAGGAAAAGGGCGCAACAAGCATTACCGTTTTGTTTCGCGAGGGTTGGGAAAGCAGCCCCATTACCGACGCGGAGCTGCAAGAACGCGGCATGACCGATCTTAACATTATTTACAAATCGGCGATTAATCGCCTGATTGGAGAAGATGACCAGCTCAAACAGATTGAATATATCGAAGCCGAGACCTCTGAAGTGACGCGTTTAGCGGCTCAGACATTGATCTTTGCCACCGGTCGGTTTCCCGAAATGGTTTTTGTGCGGCCAAGACCGGAGGGTGAAGAAGCGCAAGAGGCTGATGCAGTGGAATTACCACCGGATGCGTCTTTGAAATGGGAAGGTATCCAACCTTATAAACAACCCGCCTTGAAAGATGAAGCCGGCCTGTTTGCAGAAGGCGACGTGCTGGCGGATTACAGCGCCGCCATAAAGGCCATCGGTGCGGGTCGTCGGGCGGCTGCCTCAATTCATCAGATCATGCACGGGTTATCTCCTATACTGACAGCGCATGTGATCACGCCGCAATCAACCCTGCAAAATGTGTATCATGTCGAAAAGGTGCGGGCCAGTCAGCGCCAGATTATGCCCATATGCAGGGGTAAAGAACTGGCTCTATGCGGTGAAATTGAAAAAGGCTTTTCAGCCAGTATGGCTCAGCAAGAAGCGGATCGGTGCCTTCAATGCGGGTTGATCTGCTATGTTCACACGCAAACGGAACCGGTTGATGAAAAAGCGGAACCAACCGAAGCTTCCAGGTAAAATTCCTTATACTGAACCTTTAACCATATGAGCGAGGTCAAGATTGGCTACAGAACAGGGCATCGTTCTGCGGACGGATTCTGAAGCTGCCTGGGTTAAAACAACCCGGAGCAGCGCCTGCCAGGGATGCACGGCAAGAAATTCGTGCCATACCCTTAGCAACAGTCGGGACATGGAAGTCAAGGCGATAAACATCGCCGGTGCCAGAGAAGGGGATCGGATTGTTTTAAGTTTTGAAACCCGTTCCCTATTGAAGGCTACATTTTTAATCTACGTTTTTCCCATTATATTTCTGCTCGTCGGCGCGGTCTTCGGGCAAATGCTGGCCTCAGTCATCTCAATTAATCCATCGGTTCTATCTGTGCTGCTGGGATTTGCCTTCTTTTTCGCTGCGCTGAACATTATGAAAGCCCGCGCCAATAAGATGGCCGCACAAAATGCCTACCAGCCAAAGATCACAAAAATCTTGGGAAGCGCTGACCCTTAACAGGAAAAAGTTAACGTTGTCTGTGGCCCGTTCGTCTTGAAATTGTTAAAAGCGGGGGGCTGAAGTGTGGCGTGTCGATTATGGATTGCCGGTTTCAACGCCGAATAGTGGACGCGCTGGTCCGATTCGCCGGTCGGGAATGCATTACGCTTCTTTTCTGGGAAAAAGATCTTCGATTTCAAATTCCTTTATTTTGTGAAGGCAATTTTCCAATGCCATTTCCTCGGTTTCACCGGTGCCCTGGAATTCCTGCCTGGCAACGATGTTTACCAGGTTGGGCACGGCCACAAACTTTCCTGCCAGGTTTCCGGCCTTGGTTTCGTGCACATCGATATATATGAGTCTTTCGTTGCGAATCAGATTATACCGGGTCGTCTTGGTCAAAATATCATTTTCCTTCAATGACCGCATGCTAAATTCCTTTTGTTTTATTCTTTTTCCATGCTGGCTTTGAGGGGGAACCCATTTTCCCTCGCTATCTTTGTGACAAAATTTGTTTTTGTTTCGGCCAATTCGTAAGGATAAACACCGCATACGCCGACACCGGTACGATGCACCTGCCACATCAGACGTGCGGCCTCGTCTATGGACTTATTAAAAACAGCCATCAAAATTTCGACAACGAATGCTTTGGTCGTGTAATCATCATTGTGAAGCAGCACCTTATACATCGGCGGTTCAGCTGTTTTTTGATTAATCTCATCCAGGATTTCATCTTGATAATCTGGCTGTTTGGTGCCCATTTTGATTGTCCTCCGTCAGGCATTACGCAGAATACCAGTAGAACGTAAGGGCTGGCAAAAAGAAATCAAGCCTGCGGCCCTAAATTATACCGCTGGTCATAAATACGTTCCCAATAAAAGGATGACGGCATAAGCGCTTGTAGCAAAAAAACCTTCCGCAAACCGAACGTTTTTTTGACAATCGCTATATCAGGATGATTGTTGGGACTAGACGGCGGTCGACCTTCGGATCATCGTATCTCAGACCTTTTGCACAACGACAAATGAAAAAGGCAGCCTATCAGCACCACGGATGCCGATAAGCTGCCTTTTTAAAATGACTGTTCGGCCTTAGATGGCAGCTTTTAAACCTTTGCCGGCCTTAAATTTAACAACATTTTTGGCTTTAATTTTGATCGGGGCACCGGTCTGTGGGTTGCGGCCCTTGCGTGCTTTCTGACGGGCTTTCTGAAAGGTTCCAAAGCCCACCAGGGTAACTTTACCGTTCTTTTTCTTCAAAGCTTTGGCCACATTGCTCATGAAAGAATCAAGCACTTTACCGGCGGCGACTTTTGAAACTTTAGCGTCCTTTGCCATTTTGTCGATCAATTCTGCCTTTGTCATTTCTGCCTCCTTCTTTTAGTTTTGGTTCTATTTTATGGCGTTTTTTGAAAAAGTGTACAGCAAAATTTTTTGAAAGTCAATAAATAAAAGCTTATCTATATTGGTTTCACAGGAAGAAATCGTTTTAAATACCTACTGTCGCTCAGTTTGCCAGATGCACAAATTCAAAATTTCATAGATTTAATTTTTTTATCCATCTGAATCCTGAGAAATGCTGGCAGCCAGCTGCCTGTGCGCAGATACTACCTGTCTAAATATCACTTTAAAAATACAGGACAATATGGTAGAAATGAAGAACAATCGTTCTTTATTTTGCTTGAATAGCGACTTTTTGGGGGGCGTTATTGAATAAGCAATGGGCTGCGCACGGCGCGGACCCTTAAAATGCTGTCAGGCGGCAATAGATTGTTTCGAGGGTTGGATTAGATGAATGAAAAAGTCTATATAACCAGCAAACAGATGGCGACCTTTTCCTGTCCGCAATGCGCGCGAACAAAAACCGTCGATGTTTCCAAATATGCAACCCTTGATAAAATGGTCAAGGTCAATGTCAAATGCCCATGCGGGCATGCGTACAAGGCCATTCTGGAAAAAAGAAAGCAATACCGCAAAGAAACAAACCTGCCGGGGACGTACATCCATTTTATCGACGGACAACCCCAGAACCGGGGCCTGATGACAATTAAAGACATCTCCACCACAGGGGTGAAGATTAAATTGAATGTGAAGCAGAACTTTGCCATCGGTGATCAGATGAAAATAGAGTTTCACCTTGATGACGCTCAGCGTACATTGATCAAAAAAACAGTCATCATCAAAAATCAACGCGACCAGCATATCGGCGCTGAATTTGCGCCTTTTGAAACCGTTGACAAAGCACTGGGTTTCTACCTGTTCAGTTAATGCTGAAAATCATTTATCGCCTTAATTTTCGCCCGCTGGGAAAAGTTTCACGCAAAATTTAGGTAATGGTTTTCTGACAGACCCAATAGCCTGCTAAAATTGCATGTGTTCACGTGTCTCGTATTCCTGCAGGAATCTATCCGTATGAAAAACAGATGCCCCTGGGCCGGCAGCGATCCGATCTACATAAAATATCATGATACAGAGTGGGCGGTTCCCCAGCACGACGACCACAAATTATTTGAGTTTCTGTTGCTGGACGGCTTTCAGGCCGGACTGAGCTGGATTACCATTTTAAAAAAGCGAACAAACTATCGCAAAGCCTTTGATTATTTTGATGCCCGCAAGATAGCCGTTTACGATAAGCGTAAAATTGAGCAATTGCTTGCCAACAGGGGGATCATTCGCAACAGGTTAAAAATTGAAGCGGCTGTCCAAAATGCAAGATCGGTTTTGGGCGTCCTTGATGAATTCGGCAGTTTTGATGATTACATCTGGCAATTTACCGGCCATAAAACAATTCGGAACGCCTGGCAGACGATTGACCAGGTTCCCGCCTGGACGACGGAATCAACTGCGATGAGTAAGGATCTAAAGCAAAGAGGGTTCAAATTTGTAGGACCGACGATTTGCTATGCTTTTATGCAGGCTGCCGGGATGGTAAATGATCATCTGGTGGATTGCTTTCGATATCAACAGGTCTAAGTGGTCAGGATGCGATTGACGTGAAATGGTATCTCAACCTCTCATCTAAAACACAGATATAAAGAGGGTAACAACCATGGCATACTGTTCAGCTTGTGACAAACACCATAATGTCGGCTTCATCTCCACCCGGTTTTCCGGGACAGATGGCGTTTCGCTGGAAACGGCAAAATGGGCCAGTGTCTTTGAAAAAGCCGGTTTCACCTGTTTTTATTTTGCGGGCGAAATCGATCGGCCCGCTCAATATTCTTATCTCGCAAAAGAGGCCCATTTCCAGCATCCGGACATCGTGGATGTTTATCGCAATTGCTTCGGCACCAGCGTGCGCGGCCGCTTTGTGACCCGCAAAATCTATGAGATAAAGCAGCATCTCAAGGATCACCTGTACGCGTTTATCGAAAAGTTTGCGCTCGATCTACTCGTTCCCGAGAATTCCTTGACCATACCGTTGAATATCCCTCTGGGAATTGCCCTCACTGAAGTCATTTCTGAAACCGGCATACCCACCATCGCGCATCATCACGATTTTTTCTGGGAAAGACAGCATTTCATGATCAATGCCTGCTGGGAATATCTGAATATGGCGTTTCCACCGCATTTACCTTCCATTCAACACGTGGTCATCAACTCATCAGCGGATAATCAATTGAGTTTACGGACCGGTATCTCGGCGACCATAATTCCGAATGTAATGGATTTTGATAATCCGCCGCCGGTGTCCGGTAATTTCGAATCCTGTGCTCTGGAGCCCGGTGATACACCCCCTCCAACCGACACCTATGCTGCCGATGTGCGCCAGGATCTGGGCGTTGCCGATGATGAGCTGTTAATTTTGCAGCCTACCCGGGTCGTCAAACGCAAGGGTATTGAACATGCCATTGAGCTGGTCCACCGCCTGGGTATGAAAGCCAAGCTCGTCATTTCGCATGCCTCCGGGGACGAAGGCTATGACTACGAGCGCCGGGTAAGAGAATATTCCAAGTTAATGAAAGTGGATACCTATTTTGTCGCGAAAATCATCAATGAGCAAAGGGGTAAAACAAAAGGCGGGCGCAAGATTTATACGCTGGAGGATATTTACCCGCATGCGGATCTGGTGACCTATCCGTCTAATTTTGAAGGATTTGGCAATGCATTTCTTGAGGCGATCTATTTCTGTCGACCGATCGTCGTCAATACGTATTCAATTTACACCATTGATATCAAACCCAAAGGGTTTTCCGTTATCGAAATTGATGGTTATGTCACCGATGAAGCCGTCCGCAAAACCAGAAAGGTTCTGACGAACCCCGACCTG
>JASFGN010000138.1:0-7123 GCA_050123735.1 Desulfobacterales bacterium
ATTTCGTTGGGATAAATATTGTTCTGGCTGTCAGCTTAAATATCACCAACGGTTTCACCGGTCTATTTTCTCTTGGGCATCCGGGATTCATGGCCATCGGAGGATACGTGACCGCCTTTCTCACCTTCCCGGTGGCCCGCAAGTCGATGTTTTTGGAGCTGCCCCCTTGGTTGGCGAATTTGGAACTTCCATTTTTCCCGGCACTTCTGATTGGCGGCGTTTGTGCCGGGCTTACAGGGCTGCTCGTCGGTCTGCCGGTCTTGCGGCTGCGAGGGCATTATCTGGCAGTCGCTACTTTGGGATTTTTGATCATCGTTCAGGTACTGATCACCAACTGGGAAAGCGTCACCCGCGGGCCTTTGGGTTTAAACGGACTGCCGGCCTTCACCAATCTTTGGTGGGTATATCCCTGGGTGGTGCTCACCGTATATGTCAGCTGGAAACTAAAATTTTCTTCATACGGTCGCAGTATGATCTCGATTCGTGAAGACGATACGGCTGCTCAATGCCTGGGCGTAAACCTTTTTCAAACCCGGGTTGTCGCGCTGGTTGTGGGCGCATTTTTTGCGGGTGTTGCCGGTGGGCTGTGGGCGCATCTGGTTACGGCCATTACCCCGACATCCTTTTCGTTGATTATGGCCTTTCATATCGTGGTCATGGTGGTGGTCGGTGGAACCGGCAGCATCACCGGAGCATTCATCGGGGCGGTCATTTTCTCTGTGCTCACGGAAATATTTCGACCTTTGGAAGAAAGCCTTGATGCCTATGGAATCGGCGAAGTTCTCATGGCCTTGATCCTGATTCTGATACTTATCTTCAGGCCTCAAGGCTTGTTCGGCAGCCGTGAACCTGGTTTTTTATCCGTCAGAGACAGATCCTGATAAACGCGGGATTTTCCCCACTTAAGCAAGAAAGGAGGATTTGAACATGGGAAAAAAAATAGGATTATGTGTATTCGGTGTGATGTTATCGCTTTTGCTGGTGTTTCCGGTTCTGGGAGCGGAGACCATTAAATTGGGCGCCCTGTATAATCTGACCGGGGGCATGTCCTCAATTGATGCGCCGGCACTGAACGGGGCCAAACTGCAGGCCAAGCTGATCAATGAAAAAGGTGGCCTCTTGGGCAAGCAAGTCGAGGTGATGGGGATTGATACCAAAACGGATCAAAAAGCGGCGGCCACCGGCGCTAAAAAGGCGCTGGCCAACAATGTGGTGGCCGGTCTGGGTTACGGCGATACCACTTTTGTTATGGCCGCAGCTCCACTATTCCAGCAAAGAGGCGTCCCTTTTGTTACCTCGGGTGCGACGCATCCGATGCTTCCACAATGGGTTGGCGATTACATGTTCATGACGCCCTTCGGTGACGATGACCAGTCTTTTGCCATCGCCGATTATACGGTAAAACAACTCGGGGCTAAGAATGTGGTGGTATGGACCGACAACTCAATGGATTTCACCAAAGCGCTTTCCAAGTTTTACAAGCAACGACTTGAGGAGCTCGGGGCCAATGTGGTTTTGGAGGACTTTTTCATGATGGGTGACAAGGATTTTTCAGCCCAGATCGCCCGCCTCAACAGCGCCAATCCTAAGCCGGATGCCGTATTTATCTCCGCCATTCCCAACGAAGCCGGTTTAACGGTAAAGCAGATTCGCGAAGCCGGATTGGCCCTGCCCATCGTCAGTGGCGATGGTTTTGATACCGAGCTGGTTACCACCGTACCGGGAGACAAACTGGCCAACGACGTCTATTTTTCGACTCACACCTACCGAGAGGACAACCGTCCGGAGGTCCTGGCGTTTGTCAAGGCTTATGAGAAAGAATACGGCCGTCCGCCCGAAAATGCATTTGCCGCTCTGGGCTATGATGCCGTCGGCCTCATTGCCGATGCCATTCAACGTGCCGGAACCACCGAGGGCAAAGCCCTGCGCGACGCCCTTGCCAACACCAGGGGGTTTAAGGCCGTCACCGGAGAAATCAGTTACACACGGCCGAGCGGTGTACCGATGAAAGGCGTTTCAATCATCAGCGTACACGACGGGAAATACAAAGTCGAAGAAGTCTGGTTTCCGAAACAATAGTATCGTCAAAAGCCGCCTCCGCGGCTGGATTCCGCGGAGGCGGTCGAACAAATATAAATGGGTCACTATTTTAATTTTTCTTTGACCGATGACACCTTGCTTTTCATGCGACCGCCGGGTCCCTTGCGGTAATCGGCTTTCAGCGACAGGCTTATGCGGTTGCAGTCCTTTTCAAGCGCTTCGAAGCAGCGATTGACCAGGGCCATCACATCATTCCATTCCCCCTCCACACAGGTGCCCATGGGATTGAGCTCGTAGGGCAAGCCGCTGTCCTGAATCAGTTCTAAGGCCCGGGCGACATACGGGCTCAAACTTTCGCCCTTGTCCAGTGGAAAAATTGAAAACTCAACAATCGTGCTCATCATAACCTCCCAATTTCGTCTATCCTAACTACTGGGTTTAAATTTGCTTTATTTGTAGTTAGTTATTTCAGGGCTAAAATACGGTTGGTTATTGGTTGACAAATGAATATATTGAGCAAATTACAAAACCGTCGAATCCAAATAACGAATAACCAATGACAAATAACTATAATTTAAGTCCACCTTGGGTATCTGTTGTAAAAGGTAATTTAAAGGCACTTGCTCCCGATCGCCCCCAAAATTTGACAGGGCTGTTTGATTTAATTATATTTCTTCGTCTTTCAGTGGTTGTCAAAAAAACGTTACACTATTCAAACGTTTTTTTCTACAACCACTTATGCCGCAATTCCGTAATTTGAAATATTGGTCTGGAAAGCGGTGAGAATATCGTTTAACAAAAACTGTCAACCCAATTTATTTCCAATGAACAGCTCCGAGGAGGAACCCATGCAGGACGTTAGGCCGCAAAATTACCGCGTTCATCTGATTCCCGACCTTTCCAAGTTCACATTCGCCGGCGAGGCAACGCTTCTGATGGAGGCAGCAACTGCCATCGAATCGCTGCGGCTGAATATTCTTGATTTAGACATCATAACCTGTAGCGTTGAACACAACAGCAAGTGGGTTGATTGTGAATTTGAAACCGACCCGGAAAAAGAAGAATTACAGATTCACCTTCCCCAAAAAATGGCCGGCGCCATCCGCATTCAGATGCGTTATGACGGCCAGATCAACGACAAAATGGCCGGTTTTTATCGCAGCCAATATAGGCATTCAGACAAAAGTGACTATATTGCCGTGACCCAGTTTGAAGAAAGCGACGCTCGCAGAGCGTTTCCGTGCATGGATCACCCCGCTCAAAAAGCAACCTTTGATATCAGTATGGACATCGACAGCGATCGGGTGGCCATATCAAATGGTGCGATTAAAGAAGAAACGCCGTTGTCCAACGGCAAAAAGCGCGTGACTTTCGAACAAACGCCCAAAATGTCCACCTATCTGGTGTTCTTCGGCGTCGGCGAATTTGAATTTTCACGCGACACCGAGGACCCCCGGGTCCGGGTGGCCACGCTGCCGGGGATGAAGCCGTATGCAGCGTTCGGCCTGGCGTTCGGCCGCAAGGCGCTGGCCTTCAGCGAGGATTACTACGGCATCCCCTACCCGCTGCCCAAAATGGATCTGATTGCGATCCCTGATTTTGCATTCGGGGCCATGGAAAACTGGGGGGCGATTACCTTTCGTGAAAATTTACTGCTGTATTATCCGGAGATTACCTCTAAATCCGGCCAGGAACGCATCTGTGAAGTTATCGCCCACGAGATTGCCCACCAGTGGTTCGGCAATCTGGTGACGCCTGCAGACTGGCAATACCTGTGGTTGAATGAAAGTTTTGCCACCTATTTCGGCAATGGCGTTGTAGCGCATTATTATCCGCAGTGGGAGACCTGGCAGCAGTTTTTATGGGCAAATACCGGCAGCGCCATGGCGCGCGATGCGCTCCTGGAAAATTTTGCCATCGAGATTCCGGGCGGCGAACATGTGGTGATCAATGTCAGCACGGTGCCGATTATCTACAGCAAGGGCGGCAGCATTTTGCGGCAAGTGGAAGGCTATATCGGCCCGGAAAATTTCAAGCACGGTTTGCGTCACTATCTCAACACCTATCAATACGCCAATGCGACCAGTCAGGATCTTTGGAATTCACTGGAAAAAGTTTCCGAGCAGCCCATTGCCAGCATGATGAAAAGCTGGATCGAGCAACCGGGATTTCCGATGATCTCGGTCAAAAAGCAGGGTAGCAAACTGCATCTGGCCCAGCAGCGTTTCAGCTGCCTGCCCGCAGATTCCGACCAGCAATGGCAGGTGCCCATCCGCATTCAATTTTTTTCAGGCGCCTCAAAAACCGAGCACATCACTTTTTTAATGACCAGCGCCAGGCACGAAATCGACCTTCCCGACCCGGCGGATGCTTACAAGGTCAATGATCAACAAACCGGGTTTTATATTGTTCGCTACCAGGACAAGGATAACATGTCTGCCCTCGGCCAGCGCGTTGCCGATCAATCGCTGTCACCTGAAGATCGCTGGGGCCTGCAAAACGATCTTTTCTCATTGTGCAAACGCGGCGATACGCCGTTCAGCGAGTATTTGGACTTTTTAGCCCATTACCAAAATGAGCGTGCCTTTTTGACGCTGGTCAGCATTTCTAACCATCTGCAGCACGCCTATCTGGTGCTGAACACTGAAAAGCAGCAAAAAATAGTATCGCTGGTGCGCCCGTGGTTTGAAAAAGTACTCAGCGATATCGGATTTGAACCGACAGCCGATGAAAAGCATACCACTGCGATTTTAAGAGAACAGCTGCTCTGGCATGCGGCGCTCAGCGGTTCCAAAAGCGCCATGGCGTTTGCCGGTGCGCAGTTTGAACGCTGGATCAAGGGCAAAGCAGTGCATCCGGACCTAATGAAGAGTGTCTTGCAGATCGCGGCATTCGCCGGCGATCAGCAGACCTTCACATCGCTCGATCAGCGCTTCGTAAAATCGCAGGTCGAGCATGAACGCATGAATATACTGGTTGCGCTGGGTTGTTTTCAGAAAAAAGAGCCGCTTGAAAATGCCCTGCAATATATTCTGGACACCGTACCGGGCCGCAATAAATTTGTCCCGGTCGTCGCCATGGCCGCCAATCCGCATGCCATTCCCCTGCTGTGGGATTGGTACGTGTCGCACCTGGAACAGATCGAGCAATTTCACCCGATGATGTATGAAAGGGTGGTGGCGTCAATTGTCCCGGTGGCTGGCATGGCGGACCCGGCGGTGGTCAAAGATTTTTTTGAAGACTATATGCAAAAAACCGACAGGGCCACCGACGTGATCAAGCTTTCGCTCGAGAAGCTGGAAATCAACCTGCGCATGCGCGCCGCTAATTGATTGAAATGAAATTTTAGAATAGCCACAGACGCACACGGACTAACACAGACAGTTTTTTTCCCTGCGCGAAGCGATTGACAGTTCTTGTTCGTCCAATGTCGGCCGAACAAAAGTTAGTGTGAGTCTGTGTGGGTCCGTGGCTAATTATCATCAAGATAAACCAAATTCCATTTGCGCGTATTCTTTGATGCTGGCTTTGGGCTCTTCAACAGTTTTGTCCAGTTTTCAGGGCTCCATAAAGCCTTCCAGCACCATTTTTACGCTCTCATCATCCTTAAAAACCGTGGCTTCCTCGCAGGACACGCCGCAACCTTCTTCACCGAGAATATCCATGCGTTCATTCAATATGATGTAACGATCATACATTATTAGGAACCATTCTCATTGACAAGCAAGCCTGTGAAATGTATACAAAGCTCTTTGGTTAAAAAAATGGGAGTTTTGTTGATCGCTGAGACCAAATCTGATATTCACACAAAAATATATCCTCTGCTGTATAGTGGTTGTTAAAAACATTCCAATATCAAAACGTTTTTTAACAACGACTTTTGCCGCAATTCCGCCATTCGAGATGTGAAAATGAAAAGCGGTAAGCCTCGTCCTATGTTTGACTCTGGGAGAACGGACTAGACATGAATCGGCGAACCTTCCTCAAGATTGCAGGTATGGGTAGCATTTCCCTGGCCGCCGGCTGCAGTCCCTCTGAAAAAAAGCTATTTTCTCCCGTACATGCACCCGATGACATGGTCACCGGAAAAGCCACCTGGTACGCCTCGACCTGCCGCGAATGCCCGGCCGGCTGTGGCATTATGGCCAAAAACCGCGAAGGACGTGTCATTAAAGTCGAAGGCAACCCCCTGCATCCCATCAACAAGGGGAAACTTTGCATGCGGGGCCAGGCTGCCCTGCAGGCCATCTATAACCCCGACCGCCTCAAAACGCCGTTGCTCAAGGACAAAAACGGGTGGCAGCCGATCTCATTTGCCAAAGCCCAGTCCATGCTCAAGAATAAAATCCACGATGCCGCTCAAAAAGGATCGGATCGGATTCGCATGCTGACGGAAGTTGTGGGCAACAGCCAACTGGCGCTTTTTACGGATGCGCTCAAACAATGGAATGCCTCGGCGCCGCTGGTATTTGAGCCCTTTGCCTATGAAACCCTGAAAACAGCCAACGAAACCGTTTTCGGCCGCAAAGAACTGGCTTCTTACCATATGCAGGACGCCGATGTGCTGGTTTCTTTTGGTGCTGATTTTCTGGAAACCTGGTTATCACCGGTTGAGTATGCCCATAAATTTAAAGCCATGCATGCGCTCAAAAACGGTCAAAAAGTGCCGTTTTACCATCTGGGCCCGGTTCAGTCCCTGACCGGTGCCAATGCCGACTACTGGGCGCAGTGCTCCCCGGGCAGCGAATGTTTGCTCGCCCTGGGTCTGGTGCGCCAGGCGCTTGATATTCACAAGGGCAAACAGCTGCCATGGTCCTTCCGCAAACCTTTATTTCAGGCAACGGCCCCCTACACCCAGGATCGAGTGCTGGAAGCATCGGGCCTGCCTTTGGCATTCTACGAAAAACTGGTCATCGAGCTGATGGGCGCCCGCAAACCCCTGGTGCTGGGCACCGATACCGGCGCGGGTGATATAAAGGGCCTGCAGACCAATGTGGCGGTTAATTTATTGAACCTGCTGCTCGATCCGGATTTAACATTGCTGGATTTCAACAATCGCCACCGGGTTGAAATTGCCGCCGCC
>JASFGN010000139.1:0-7087 GCA_050123735.1 Desulfobacterales bacterium
TATATAACAGCTGCCTGATTTTGCAACGCCTTGGTCATAAAAATAGAAATCACACCCGAATAGGGTGACGAGGGGTCCTGCCGGGGGCCATAAACATTGAAATAACGCAAAGCCACCGTCTCGATGCCGTACAGATCATTAAATACCCTGGCATAATATTCGGCCGTCAATTTTTGAACCGCATACGGACTCATGGGTTTTGGTAGCATGTCCTCGCGCTTCGGCAAGCGCGGGTCGTCACCATAAATTGCGCAAGAGCTTGAAAATACGACCCGTTTGACCCTTAGCTGGCGTGCAGTTTCAAAAACCAGCAAGGACCCCATGTCATTAACAGCGGCCGCCTCCACCGGATTTTCAATTGTTAGGGGAACCGACACAACAGCGGCCAGATGAAAGATGACGTCACATTTTTCAGCAGCCGCCTGCAGCGCGGCGGCGTCCCGAATGTCTTCCCGGTATAATTTATAATTTCCTTTCAGATGCTCCAGATTGGCCATCGAGCCCGTCGACAGATTATCTAAGACCGTCACCTGACAGCCGCCCGATACGAGCGCTTCCACCAGATGAGAGCCGATAAACCCGGCGCCGCCGGTTACGAGTGCATTTTTAAAAGATATTTTCATAGTCGTGTACCGAGCTTGGATTTGGACCTAAATATGACCGGCAACCAATTGCAGGTTTTTATCGATGCATCAATACTGCTGCATTCGGCGCACGTGCACGCCTAAGCGGTATATATATTCTACACTGGAAAATTGCCGCCGACAACAAACAATTTATGGGAACAATGGTGATTACGGTATGGATCATAAGCGCACTTTCAAAACCTTTGCATGCTTGACTTTCATCAGGATTGGTTCTAGAGTCTAAAAATAAGGTTATCCGACAAACCGATAAAAATAAAATGCCCGCAGAAGCCACCATACATCTCAAATTATTCGCCGGCCTGCAAGAATTCATGCCGCTTGCCGCTGACCGGTTTGCGATCGACGCCGGCATCACCGTCGGCGCTATGCTGGCACAATTAAACATACCGGAAGATAAGATCAAACTCGTTTTTATCGACGGGGTCAAAGCGGAGCTGACCGACACGCTGAGCGGCGGTGAACGCGTCGGTGTTTTCCCGCCTGTTGGAGGAGGTTAAGCGTTGACCGCTAATGCCATCGAAAAAATAATCAAAAGCGCCCAGCCCAAAGAATTTCCAGACAAAACCCCTTACAACAGCATCTCTTTAAGTCATACCGCCCAGTTATCAAAAGCAATGGGTGTCAGCAGCCGTCAAATCGAAATAATGGCGCTTGAACACGGTGTCGTACCCGAGCGCTATGCGCGCAATATGAGATCATTCAGCCTGCAGGACCAGATTGCCCTTTTAAAGGCTCGGGTCAGCATCGTTGGACTTGGCGGACTCGGTGGAGCCGTCGTAGAGATACTGGCACGCATTGGCATCGGTATTCTAAACATCATTGATGGCGACAGTTTCGAAGAAAGCAATTTGAACCGTCAGTTTTTAAGCACACCCGCGCGAATGGCCGAATCGAAGGCTGAAACAGCTGCTCAACGGATTAAAACGATTAATTCAGCGGTAGAGGTCAACGCTCACGCCCGGTTTTTAGATGCTGAAAACGGTGCCGATCTCTTACGGCATTCAGACGTCTGTGTGGACTGTCTGGATAATGTCAAAACCCGCTTTCTTCTGGAGCGGCTATGCAAGCAGATCAGAACTCCTCTGGTGTCCGCTGCGGTAGCCGGCGCGTCAGCACAGGTGACCACCATTTTCCCAGAGGATCAGGGGCTAAAGCTCATTTATGGGGCAGAAGCAAAAGTGCCGGCCAAAGGGGCTGAAACGGCACTCGGCACGCTACCGTATGCGGTCACCTTTATGGCAGCGCTTGAATGCGCAGAGGTCATTAAAGTAATTCACGACAAGCCCGGGCTGTTGCGCAACAAACTGCTCGTAGCGGACCTGGATGATGCTGTTATCGATATCGTTGCTTTATGCGAACCCAATTTCTGATCAAAGGAGAATTCATTTATGATATCGTTCGGCTTCCGTATTCAAACAATTGCGTTTATCCTTTTTGTCGCTCTGGCGACCTATTATTGCGCCTCCAAAAATTATCTGGTGGTCAACTATCAACTGCCATCGGAACCGGTAACCGTCCAAGAAACCGAGATCTCTTTGATTTTTAAAGATCAAAGAACAGAGCAGATCCTTGTCACCCAAAGTGCAAAATCAGCGCTCAAAGATTTTTCAGGAAACTTTGCGCTGATCGTTGCCAGCGGTAACAAAAACGAACGCCTGCTGGGCGCGTTCAGTCTCGGCTCCATGATGGAGACCATTTTTAGGCAACGATTCGAAAATGCCGGCGTACGGGTGGCGCCGCAAAACGAAAGCCGCCCGACGGCAGTGGAAATCATTTTAAAAGAATTTAAACTCGACCTGATAAAACGTAAATGGGTGGTTCAAGTGACCTACCAGGCCAACCTCCTCGAGGAAGACCGCTTCAAGGGTGGGCAAACGATCAGCGGCAATGCCGAACGGTTGCGGGTGGTCGGAAGCAAGGATGCTGAAATGGTCATCGGAGAGTTGCTTACGGATGCCGTCAACCGGTTGAATTTAGATGAGCTCTTTGATTCCAGCGGCAGCTGAGCGGATCGCGCAAGCGATTATTCGAAGATCCCCGCGGAATCGATGCAACCCACACGGTCACCGTCATTCTTGTGGTTGCGGCTCGAGTTCACACCAGACTCAGCAACTTATCGAGTTTCTGCCGGCGATATCCGGTGTTTAAAATCGCATTCTGCAAATCTTTTTCGCTCAGTTTCATGCGCTCCAGGACTTCACTGTAAAATCGATATGCAAGTCCATCCATGCCGGTGCCGAATCCGATCATCATGCAAATAATATCCGCCAGATATACCAAAGCCGTTTCCGGGTTGCCCCTGGCGGTTTCATCCGTCATATGGTGGTGGCGCATCATGTAAATGAGTTGATCTCCAAAGCGCCACTTCCGGCCGACCCGGGCTCCCAGTTCTTCATGATTGATGCCGATGACCTCTTTTTCAGCCTCGCTAAAGCTGTAGCCTTTTGCATGCACCAGAATATTGATTTTTTCATAGGAAAACGCCACAAACCGCCCCATGATGATTTTGCCGATATCCTTGAGAAGCGCCGCAGTAAAAATAAGATGCTTTCGGGCGGCAAATCCGTGGTTTTCTGCCAGAATTTTGGCCGTGTGCGCTGATATGACAGCGTGATGCCAGAGCTCTCCTTCGCCGAGCCCATATCCATCGGGTTCATCTCTGAAATTTTCAGCTGTCGCGTTGAGCAAAACAAGCTCGATAATCTCATCCAGCCCCAGTAAAACGATTGCATCCCGCACGGAATGAACCTGTCTGGATAATCCGAAATGGGCGGCATTGCAGATTTTCAAAATGCTGGCCGTAATCGAAGGATCGTGAACAATCAGATCGGCAATATCGACCATCGAACTGTTCTCATCTTCTGCAAGGGCCATGATCTGGGCCGCCACAGGCGGAATCGGCCTGAGCGTATCAATTCCGCTAATGATATCATCAACATGGGTCATACCGTCACCTCTGTTTGGCCCAAGGTCTGAATAACGGTATCACCATTACCTATATCCAGACGCAGTGTTCTCAGGGAGATTCCGCCGATATCCGCATACTGAACGGGCAGATGTGCTGCTTTCAAAAGGGATGTGATCGCCTGATAGTTTTTGTGACCGAGATTAAATTCGGCGGTTTGATCGATGATCTGTGCCCCGCCGGCAAGCACCACTTTAAAATTTTCGCTCTGTGCACCGAAATCGTGCAGCGCATCGATAAAGGCTGCCAGTCCGGTATCGGCAAACATATACGGTTGGATGCGCGCTTTCGATGGCGACAGCATGGATGCATCGGGCAGCACAAAATTTAAAAGGCCACCGGACTTTGTCATGGGATCATAAATCGATACCCCGATACCCGACCCGATCGAAAAAGCCACCAGCGTTTCAGCCGGATTGCGGCTCATTTTGAGCTCGCCAAAATTAACCGCGGTCATCACAGCAACCGGTTGATGGGAAATATAGGCATTCAGCATCGCGTGTCCCCTGCTTATTTTCGATATCGTGATGTAATTCCGACAGCTTACAAGCAATATCGGTCGATGCTATCTGGAACTTAAATCGTAAATACCGCCACCCGTTTTCACATCAGCCGGATGCGACGCGTAAGTTATAAAATTAAAGGTGGTAAAGGGTCTATAGCTGTAAAGCAAAGCGACAGATGACAGAGGGGTGTTTTAGCGGGTTGAAGAATTTGGCATTTTGGTCTATGGTTATCCACATCATTTAAACCTTATAAATTGCGAATCCATTCTGAAATAGGAAATGGTCATGAAGATTGCAAAACGAATTCAGAAGTTGGGAACCGAGACCGCCTTTGCGGTATCGGCCGAGGCAGCTGCATTTGCAGCCAAAGGCAACAAGGTGTACCCCTTCCATCTGGGCGATATGAACATCCAGACACCCGCCAACGTGATGGAAGCGGCCATCAAAGCCATGAAGGACGGCAAAACCGGTTATTGCCCCAATGCCGGCATACCGCAATTGCGTGAAATTCTGGCGGCTGACGTGAGTGCTTCACGCGGGATTCCCTATGCAATGGAGAATGTCGCCATTCAGCCCGGCGGCAAGCCTACGATCGGCAAGTTTATCCTGGCACTGATGAATCCAGGCGATGAGGTGCTCTACCCCAACCCCGGATATCCGATTTATGAATCCCAGATCGAGTTCAACGGCGGCATTGCGGTTCCCTATAGTTATCTGGAAGGCAAAGATAATTTTGAAATCGACATCGACCAGATGGTCCAAAAAATATCGCCTAAAACCAAACTGCTGATTCTCAATGACCTGCAAAACCCCACCGGTGCCGAATGTTCGCTGGCGGAATTTGAGCAACTGGCCGCCCTGGTGCGCCAACATAATCTTTATGTATTGTGCGACGAAGCCTATTTTGACATTCGTTATGCCGGCAAAAGCACGTCTTTCGCATCACTGCCGGATATGGCCGAGCGCAGCATCATTTTGTACACTTTCTCCAAAAAATTTGCCATGACCGGGTGGCGTTTGGGCGCCACCATCGGCCCCAAAGAAATTATCGATGTAATTGCCAAATTAAACGTCAATGACGAATCTTGCCCGAACCATTTTATTCAATACGGTGCGATCGAGGGGCTCACCGGTGATCAGACAGAAGTGCAGCAGATTCTCGACACCCTGAAAGAAAGACGCGATACGGCGGTGGACATTTTAAATTCGATTGAAGGCGTTCACTGCTTTCGGCCGAATGCCACATTTTATCTGTTCCCAAATGTAACTGCGGCCATGCACAATAAAAATCTAAGCGATTATGACAAATTCCGCAAAGGCGTGTTGACCGAGACCGGTGTGTCGTTTTGCACCCGACTGCACTTCGGACGCCCGCTGGCGGGTGAAGAAAACAGATACATTCGCCTTGCCTACTCCGGAATCGACACAGCCGAGATTAAAGTAGGCCTTGAAAAATTCAAGGCCTACATCGAAAGTTAAAACGGCAGCGTATTATGTGACCTTATGCTCGTAAACGTGCACGTCTCTCTGGGGAAATGGGATACTGACACCCTCGGCATCAAAGCGCTTTTTGATGGCTTCGGTGGCATCAAAGACAACACTCCAATAATCTTCTACCTTTACCCAGGGCCGCGCGACAAAATTGACACTGCTGTCCGCCAGTTCTGAAACTGCAATCTGCACTGGCGGATCTTTGAGGACCCGTTCATCCTGAGACAGAACTTCAGAAATGATTCCCCGCGCCTTGTCGATATCATCTTGATATCCGATGCCAAATACCATGTCCGCGCGCCGCGTACCTTTGGTGGAATAATTGATGATATTACCACTGGTGATTTGGGCATTGGGAATGATAATGGTCTTGTTATCGGGCGTGACCATCTGTGTCGTAAAAATTTGAATTTCTTCCACCACACCGGCAACACCGGCACCTTCAATAAAATCACCGACTTTAAACGGTCGGAAAATGATCAGCAGCACCCCGGCGGCAAAATTTGACAAAGAGCCCTGCAATGCCAGACCAACAGCTAAACCGGCAGCACCTAACACCGCAATAAAAGAGGTCGTTTGAATACCCAGCATCCCCAATGCCGCCAGGATGACAAAGGTTAACAAGACGGCATAGGCCAAATTGATCAAAAATTTGCTCAGGGTGGGATCAACTTCGCGCCTTTCCATAACCCTGCGGATTAATCTTCTAAAGTATTTGACGATCCAGCGACCGATAATGAAAACGGCCAGCGCCGCTAAAATTTTCACGCCGAATGTCGTACCCAGTTCATAGCCTTTTTCGATTAATTGCTGAACATCCATTCCGCACCTCCTTATGGAAATCAGGAATTCTGATTTAAAAAGCTTGATCGTAAAAATGAAACCGGATTGGAAGAAAAGTGCTTTAGCCCAAAGATTTCAAATATCTTCGAAAATAGTAATTTTATCGTTAATGTCAAAAAGAAAACGCAGCAAAATTTTACAGACGATGATAGTTGAAAGAGATAAAGCGGCAGATATACAGGTTACCAGCAGTAGACGATGGCATTTGCATGTGGCCACCGGGTGCGCTTCACCCTCTGATCGTAATACATGGCGCCTCCTGTAGAATTGATCAAAACATGGATGAATCTGTGATCGAAAATTTAGCAAGGAAACATTTTGACTGTTATTCGAATTGAGGGTATAAAGCAGGATTTAGAATTGTGCTCTGAGAAAAAACATCTTGCATGGTGGCGGTAGATCCGGGCGGTGGCGCAAGCCATTGGAATAATGGAGCTCTGGAATAATGCAAAATTGGGCAAGACACAAGGAGGCGTTGAATGGTTGGTGGATACGCTGGTAAAATTGGCTTTGTCGATTTAAGCACGGGCAAAATTGAGATCGAAGCGCTCGATGAGCAAATGGCCCGTGATTTTATCGGCGGACAGGGGCTCGGCGCCCGAATCTTATTTGAGCGACAGAAAAAAGGTGTCGAC
>JASFGN010000140.1:0-7070 GCA_050123735.1 Desulfobacterales bacterium
ATGCACATCGGCCGAAGGCCCATCGCCGCCTTCGGCAACTCTGACGGTGACCTGCAGATGCTCCAATGGACCACCGCCGGGTCCGGGGCGCGCTTCGGGCTCATCGTCCATCATACCGATTCTGAAAGGGAATGGGCGTATGACCGACAATCGCATGTCGGCCGTCTCGACAAAGCCCTTGAAGCGGCCAAGAAGCACGGCTGGACCGTCGCGGATATGATGAAAGACTGGAAGGTAATTTATCCTTTCCAGCTAAAATAACAGGCCGCTTTTAATAATTACTCGGTTAGATTAAGGAATTGAAAAAAGGAAGATCCATTCGGTTTATCATTCCGAGGTTTTAGCTCAGATAATAATTTTAAGATTAGCCTGTTTATCTTTTAAAAATTAAAACTGTGCGCTAATTTTGAATTACACAACGAAATCCATAATTTCACTGAAGTGTGGATGTCGGCTATAAATAGCCAGCCGCTATTTATTACATATATCATCAGGTAGTCTGAAATATTTTTAAATCCTAAAATTGCATGTTACTGGTACCTATCCTGTAGATGGATCTTGGGGAGGCGAGCGCGCTTATAGGGTATCTTCAAAAACAAAAGCCGTGCAGGCAATAAGCTGCACGGCCGCAGTTTTTGTTATATGAAAATGTGGATTTTCGTTTTTTCTGAAATTATATAATGTGGTTTCTGATTCAGAAACGAGCAGTTTTGCGCAAGATCGCGGAAGAATCAGATTTTATACCGGAGGCATACTTGTGGTATGTCGAGGATTAAAATCTGATTGTGACAAAGAGCTTGCGTAAAAGGTCCGTTTCTGAACAGAAACCGATTACCAGCCTATGGTTAGATAATCATGAATCGAATCGGACGCCGTTCGGCCGGCCCCCATGGCCAGAATGACCGTGGCCGATCCGGTGACGATATCGCCGCCGGCCCACACCCCTTTTTTGGTGGTTTTGGCCGTTTTTTCGTCCACCTCGATGTAGCCCCACTTGTTGAGCTTCAACCCGTCGGTGGATTGCGTCAGGATGGGATTGGCCCCGGTACCGACCGCCACAATCACCAGATCGCACTCCAGTTCAAACTCCGAGCCCTCAATCGGCACAGGCCGCCGCCGGCCCGAAGCGTCGGGTTCGCCCAGTTCCATCTTGAGGCACTCCATCCCGATAACGCGGCCCCTGTCATCACCGATAAATTTCGTTGGCGCCGCCAGAAAAAAGAACTCAACGCCTTCTTCCTCGGCGTGGTGGACCTCTGCGGCCCTGGCCGGCACCTCAGCCCTTGAGCGCCGATAAACGATGCGGGAATTCTCTGCGCCCAGCCGCAGAGCGGTGCGCGCCGAGTCCATGGCCACGTTCCCAGCACCGAGAGTAACCACGTTTTTTCCATGAATGATGGGCGTATCGTACTCCGGAAAACGGTATGCTTTCATCAAATTGGATCGCGTCAAATATTCATTGGCAGAATAAATGCCGATCAGGTTTTTTCCAGGGACATCCAGCAAAACCGGCAGGCCGGCCCCAACCCCGATAAAAACGGCCTCATATCCTTCCTCAAACAGCTCATCGATCGTGATGGTTCGACCGACCACCTGGTTGCATTCAACCTTTACACCCAGTCTTTCAAGAAAATTGACTTCCTGCGCCACAATTTCCTTTGGCAGCCTGAACTCAGGAATTCCGTAAATCAGGACCCCGCCCGGTTTATGAAATGCTTCAAATACCGTTACCTCATGGCCTTTGACGATCAGATCTCCTGCTACGGTCAGGCCCGCGGGCCCGGATCCAACGACTGCAACCCTTTTCCCGGTAGGTTCTGCTTTGGGGGGTAACGCACCGGTGCCGTTTTCTCTTTCCCAGTCAGCGGCGAACCGCTCCAGATTGCCGATGGCCACCGGCTCCTCTTTTTTGGCGAGGATACATACGCCTTCGCATTGAATTTCCTGGGGGCAAACGCGACCGCAAACCGCCGGCAAGCTGTTCTTTTGCCAGATATGCCGGATCGCCCCGGTAAAGTTTTCTTCCTTGATCAGCTGGATGAAGCCCGGGATATCGATGCCCACCGGGCAGCCGGCCACACAACTCGGCTTTTTACACTGCAGGCACCTCTGGGCCTCTTTAACAGCCGTTTCCGGGGTATAGCCAAAGGGAACTTCATCAAAATTTTTCGCCCGAACCTTGGCTTTCTGCTCGGGCATGGCCTGCCGGGGAATTTTTTCCCTTTTCACTTTTTTGGTTGCTTCTTGCGCCATTTTATCCTCCGCAAAAGAAATAGATACGTGGGTCGATCCGTTCACAGCCTGAACATTAAAGAATTTAGGCTGCCGCGCGATTTTCTCGAAATCTAAGAATCCATGACACAGAATTCTTCATAGCATTTTTTCTCATCTTCACAATAGGCCTGCAGACGAAGTGTCAGCTCGTCGTAATCAACCTGATGACCGTCAAATTCAGGGCCGTCAACGCATGCAAATTTGGTCTGGCCGCCAACGGACACCCGGCATCCTCCGCACATACCGGTTCCGTCCACCATGATCGGATTGAGACTGACCAGCGTCGGCACATTGTATTCCTTGGTCATTAAGGATACAAATTTCATCATCGGAACCGGTCCAATCGCAACCGCCTGATCGATTTTTTCTTTTTCCAGCACTTCTTTGAGCACATCGGTAACAAAACCATGATGCCCGTAAGAGCCGTCATCGGTGCAGATTCGCAGTTCATGGGATGCCGCCTTCATGCGATCTTCAAGGATCAGCAGATCCTTGGTCCGCGCCCCGATGATACAGATGACATGATTGCCGGCTTCTTTTAAAGCGCGGGTAATGGGATGCAGTACGGCAATTCCGGTACCGCCGCCGACACAGACGACCTTGCCGACTTTTTTTATGTGGGTCGGCTTGCCCAGGGGACCGATCACATCCTGATATCCGTCACCCACCTGCAGGGTTTTGAACAGCGCCGTCGATTTGCCGACCACCTGATAAATGACGGTGATGGTTCCTTTTTCAGGATCTGTTTCAGCCATGGTCAGCGGAATGCGCTCGCCGGTTTCATTTGCTTTGAGGATGACAAACTGGCCCGGTTTGGCCTTGCGCGCGATCATGGGTGCTTCGATATCATTGAGCACTACAGTTCCGTCGGACATCTCCTCGCGATGAACAATTTTAAACATGTTAAACCTCCCGACCAATAATTTGCCGGTTTGATCATCATCCGGCGTCTAAGCCAATTTCTGGTAACCTATCTGTTAGACCAAGAGAATTATGTTGTCAGAATCGCGGTGCAAAATCAAGGTAAAAATCTTGATCATCGCATGGTTGGCTGATATTAGATCAGCCTTAAACTTTATATACGAACCCGAATCAATGGTGAAAAAATGAAGTTGTTTGACAGTCACTGCCACCTGGATGACAAGTCGTATCGAAAGGATCTGGTACGGGTCATCGAGCGCGCCCGCCAGGCCGGGATAGCGCGCATGATGACCATCGGCGTCAACAAAAAAACAGCCGCGCGCGCCCTGGAAATAGCTGAATCCCACCCGGACATTTACGCTTCGGTTGGATACCATCCCCATGATGCCGGTCAGTGCAACGCGGACGAACTTGATTTTCTGACAGATCTGGCGCAAAACCCGCGAGTCAGGGCCTGGGGGGAAATCGGGCTGGATTACAACCGCATGTACTCGCCCCGGGAAGATCAGGAAAAATGGTTTGTGCGGCAGCTGCAGATTGCCGCTCAATTGAAACTGCCCCTCATTTTCCATGAACGCGACACAGGGGGCCGTTTTCTTGAAATTCTTAAAGCGGAATTCAAAACCGAAAGTGGTGGGGTCGTCCATTGCTTCAGCGGCACCCTGCCGGAACTGGAACAATACATCAATCTGGGGCTGACCATCGGCATTACCGGGATCCTGACCCTGAGAACAAGGGGCGCCGACCTGCGCGAAATGGTGCCTCACATTCCGGCGGATCGCCTGGTGGTGGAAACCGATGCCCCCTATCTGACCCCCGCCCCCGAAAAATACCATACCCGCCGCAATGAGCCTGCCTTTGTTAAATTTGTCCTGCTTAAGCTGGCAGAAGTTCGCAACGAAGATCCCGAACAGCTGGCTCAAACCATCTGGGACAACACCAACCGGTTGTATCGGATCGATTAGCCAATGACCTAACAAATGATAGGCTTTATTTATTAGCCACAGACCCACACGGACCCACACTAACTTTTGTTCGGCCGACACGCTGGGGCTCTGGCCGAACAAAGATTTGTCTGTGTGAGTCCGTGTGGGTCTGTGGCTATTTAAGAATCAAAATGAACATTTTAAACTGCATGTTACTTCTGCATTAACGATGATACAGCTTGTTCGAGCCCATCGATGGTCAGCTCGAACATCGGGAAAATGTCGCGGATGATGGTAATGGTGCGGGTATAGCCCCACATCGAAGCGGCCACGGGATTTAGCCAGACCGCATGGGGAAACGTGCGGGCCAAAAAATTGAGGCACTCGATACTGGGCAGGCCGCTGCGCTCTTCAAGGTGGATGGAGCCGTCGGTGGCCATGAGCTCGTAGGGCGCCATGCTGGCATCGCCCACGATAACCAACCGCGTCTCCGGGTCAAAGCGGGCAAATTGATCGATCGGCTGCGGCTTTTTGTAACGCGCCGTGTCTTTCCAGAGAGTGCTGTAAATGGTGTTGTGGAAAAAATAGGTTTTAAGATCCTTAAACTGGGCGCGGGTGTAATCGAACAGGGTCTGCACGATCGGCACATAGGGATCCATGGACCAGCCGCCGTTATCGATGGCCAGAATAATTTTGAGGCGGTCTTTGAGCGAGCGGTCAAACACGATTTCGATCTCACCGCCGTTTTTCATGGTCTGATAGATGGTTTCATCGACATTGACCTGGTCTTTGGGGCCAAACGGGACCAGATTGCGCAGGCGTTTTAAGGCCTCACCCATCAGGGCGCTGGTCAGCGGGCCGCTCATGGAATAATCTTTATACCGTCGGTCCATGGCCACTTTGACCGCCGACTTGTTCCCCGAGACGCCCCCCACCCGCATGCCGCCGGGATGATAGCCGGAGTGACCCACCGGCGAGTAGCCGCCGGTGCCGATCCACTTGCCCCCGCCGTGATGGGCCTCGGTCTGTTCTTTGAGCCGCTCCTTGAAATAGTCGATCAGCTCTTCCGGGGTCAGCTTCATCAGGGCCGACTCATCCATGCCCAGCATTTTAGCCAGGCCCTCGGGATTTTGCAGCCAGGACTCCAGCATCAGGCGCGCGACCTCATCAAGCTCCATCCCCTCCGGGTCCGGCATATCGGCGCCTTGAAAGCTGTGGGCAAAGACCTGATCGTACAGATCGAAGTAACGCTCGCTTTTCACCAGTATGGCGCGCGAGGCCGTATAAAAGTCCTCCAGGGAATTCACCAGCCCGCTGCCCAGGGCCTTGTGCAGGGTCAGGAAGGATGTGGGACTGACCGGTATGCCCACACTCTTTAATTTATAGAAAAAATCAACGAACATAGCTCGCTTCGCTCGAGGTTCAGGGTTCTGGGTTCAAAGGTTTCAGGTTTCTCCTTCGGCCTAAATAAGAAGACGGAGGACAAGCACGGTTCATGGTTCGAATAATAGATGAATACCGTGCGCCGTGCGCCCTGCGCCGTGAGCCCTTAATAAGTTCTTCTGCGGCCGAGCATACCCTGCGCCCGCTGCAAGTCCTGGCTCTTTTTAAAGAGCACGCCCAGATACGGCAAATCGCCCTTGGCCAGCTGCCTGGGCTTAAAATCCGGGTCCGCCTTGAGCGCCCGGATCCAGTTGATCAACTCCCGGGTGGCCGGCCGCTTTTCAATGTCACCGAATTTCCGCACGCCGTAAAATGCCGTGACGGCATTATCCAGCATCTTCGAGTCGATTTTCGGAAAATGCACCCGAATAATTTTGCGCATCATATCCGGTTCCGGAAAGGCGATATGGTGAAAATTGCAACGCCCCAGGAATGGATCGGACAGGTCTTTTTTCGCATTGGATGTAATGACGATAACCGGGCGATACTTTGCTGAAACTGTTTTATCGATTTCAATGATGTCAAATTCCATCTGATCCAGTACATCCAGCATATCGTCCTGAAAATCGGTATCGGCCTTGTCGATCTCATCGATCAGAAGAACCGTCCGCACATCCGACGTAAAAGCCTGCCCGATTTTACCCATGCGGATATAGTCCTCTATTTTACTGACATCGCGGCTGGAATCACCGAAACGGCTGTCATTCAGCCGCGTCAGCGTGTCGTATTGATAGAGGGCTTCAACAAGCTTCATGCTGGATTTCACATTCAGTACAATCAACGGCATCTTCAAGCTTTCTGCAATCGCGTGAGCCAGCATGGTTTTACCGGTGCCGGGCTCACCTTTGAGCAGCAATGGCATTTCCAGCGCTATGGATATGTTTACAATCTTGGCCAGTTCATCATCGAGGACATAGCGTGTCGCTCCTGCAAAGGTTCCATTCTCGTTTTCAGTCATTCGTTACCTCTCCATATTGAATTTGTAAATTAGCCACAGACCCACACAGACCCACACTAACTTTGCTGCTGCGGACTTCGCAGCAGCAAAACTGTCATCGCTTCGCGATTTAAATTAATATGTGCTCAATTAATATTATGAGGTTAATTGAACTATGTTGCCTAAAGTTCCATCTTAATATGGTTTGTACTGTTGCCCGCAGGGCCTACCGTTTTTCCTAAAACACGGCTTGCCCCGGCGAAGCGCGCCGGGGCGAAGACGGGTCGCCTGAGGAAAATACTAATGTCTGTGTGGGTCTTTGGCTAATTAAACATTCTTTGATAGTCTGTTCAACCTGCTATTTTTGCCTTATCTGCTGCGAGACTTCCCGGGTAAGCTTCAAGACTTTGATCGCCTGTTCGACACTCAACGATCCGGCGCCGCAACTGGGCGTTATCAACGACTGCGCAATCAATTGATCCGAATCAATACCCAGCTTTTGAATCTGCGCCGCCTTTTGCCGCCATTGATCCACCAGAGACGCGGTGGTTGCTTTCTCCAGTTCATCG
>JASFGN010000141.1:0-7052 GCA_050123735.1 Desulfobacterales bacterium
GCCAGATCCTGTAAAGTCGATCGGATTTCGGCGGAAGATTCACCCAGGCCCAGCATTAAACCGGATTTGGTCGGTATTGTCGGATCTGCCTTATGCACGCATTCGAGCAAATGAAGTGAACGCTTATAACGGGCCTGCGGCCGAACGGTCGAATACAGGCGCGGCACTGTTTCCATATTATGATTGAGTACATCCGGCTGAGCTTTGAGAACAATTTGCAACGCCCCGGCATCGCCCTGAAAATCAGGTATCAGGATTTCAATACGCGCGGTTGGGATCTGACGGCGGATTGCGGCAATCGTTTGGGCGAAATATAGGGCCCCGCCATCCGGCAAATCGTCGCGCGTAACAGAAGTGATCACGATGTAATTGAGACCCATTTGTTTGGCGGCGGCCGCAACCCGTTCCGGTTCGGCCGGATCGGGTGGGCCGGCGGGTCCCTGGGCAACGGAGCAAAACCGGCAGTTGCGGGTGCAGCGCGACCCCATAATCAGAAACGTCGCCGTGCGCCGGGAAAAGCACTCCCAGATATTCGGGCACCGGGCTTCCTGACATACAGTGTGCAAACGGTCCTTGCTGATCAGGGTCTTGACTTTTTCATATGCCGGACCGCTGGGTAGTCGTTTTTTCAGCCACCCGGGCTTTTTTTGAGGTTGCTGGGTCATTGTTATGTTGGTGTTTGGTGATTGGTGATTGGTGTTTTGTGCGAATAACGTACCAGAAGATCGAACACAAAACACGAAAAACAAAACACAAAAAACAAAACACCAAACACTAAACACCGCTTGTTAAAGCGACTTTTTCCAGGATTGAATCCAAATCGAAGCGGCTTTTCTGAACCAATTGAATACCAAATACCACTTCGAACCGTTTTTTTAAAACCGCACGCACCTGTTGCATCGATAGGGTTTGCACGCTTTCCAGCTGCATGCTGGTCATCTGTACACCCTGCAGGCCGCAGGGCTGTATCCAGCCAAAAGGTGTCATATCGGTTTGGACGTTTAATGCCAGGCCGTGAAAGCTAATTCCCCTGCGCACGGCAATTCCGATGCTGCCCATTTTCTTCGGCCCCACCCAGATGCCGCGGTTGGCATCATTGCGCTCGGCGGTAATGCCGCAGCGTTCAGCTGTTTGCAGCATGACGTCTTCCAGACCGCTGACAAAATCGACGATCTTTATTCTGGCGCTCTGCAGATCGATGATCGCATAAGCCACCAGCTGTCCCGGTCCATGATAGGTGATGGTTCCACCGCGTTCGACCTGGATAATCGGAATACCGGCTTTTTCGCAAAACGCCTCTGTCACCAGCATGCATTCCCGACCACCTCTGCGGCCCAGCGTGAAAACCGGCGGATGCTCCAGAAACAACACAATATCGTTTTGCAAGCTGCCCGCTCTGCGGGCGGTGACGAGTTTTTCTTGCAGTGCCCAGGCTTCGCGGTAGTCTAAGCGCTCGAAATCAACACTCAGCCATTGCTTTGAGTCCGTGGTTTGTTGTCCGTTGTCCGTTGTTGTACTGACATTTGTTGACAGCGGGTGACGGATGGAAACGGAATTTTCTATTTGCTCGTTTGTTGGCATTATTCTAAATGTTCGGATCGCTCTGCACAACAGACCGCTGACGACGGACGACTAACCTATCCGGTTAAACACGGTTTGCGCGCAGCCAGGGTTTCGTCCAATCTTCTGCGCTTGGTTTTGCCGGGCGCGGCATGCAATAGTTCAGGGTTTTCTTTTGCCTCGCTGGCAATCGCTTTCATCGATTCAATAAACAGGTCGATATCTTCCTTGGACTCGGTCTCTGTCGGCTCGATCATGATTGCGCCGGGCACCACCAGCGGAAAATAGATCGTCGGAGGATGAAATCCGTAATCCATCAGTCGCTTGACCATGTCCAGGGTTGTGACCTTATGGGGCTCCTGGAGTTTATCTGAAAAAACACATTCGTGCATACAGGGCCGGTCATAAGGTAAATGAAAGGTTCCTTTTAACCGGTCCTTAATGTAAGCGGCATTTAAAACGGCCAGCTGGCTGGCCTTTTTCAGGTTTTCAGGCCCCATACTGAGAATATAACCGTAGGCCCGGATCATGACGCCCACATTGCCGTAAAACGCATGGATTTTACCGAAGCTTTCGGGGAAGTCCTCGGACAAAATATAGCGATCTTTTTGCTTGATCACGCGGGGTACCGGTAGAAAGGGCTCCAGATGCTTGCGAACACAGACCGGTCCGGAACCGGGGCCGCCGCCGCCATGCGGGCTGGAAAAGGTTTTGTGCAGATTAAGATGCAGCACGTCAATGCCGAGATCACCCATGTTGACAATTCCCATGATAGCATTCATGTTGGCGCCGTCACCATAAACCAGGCCGCCTTTGGCGTGCACAATATCGGAAACGGCTTTGATGTTTTCTTCGAAAAGGCCCAGCGTATTGGGGTTGGTGACCATGATGCCGGCGGTGTCCGTATCCATGAGGTCTTCGACCGCCTGGGGTGAAAGGACGCCTCTCTCATTGGATTTGATCGGAATCGAGCGATAGCCGCACAGCGCCGCGCTGGCCGGATTGGTGCCGTGGGCCGTATCCGGTACAATAATTTTGGAACGCGGTGCGCCTTTACTTTTATGATAGGCATAAAACAACAGCATGCCGGCAAGCTCGCCGTGGGCACCGGCAGCCGGTTGCAGGGAGGTGGCATCCATTCCGGTGATTTCAGTCAGGTATTGCTCGAGGTCGTACATCAGCTTGAGTGCCCCCTGTGACAGCTGTTGCGGCAGCAGCGGGTGCGCTTGCGCCAGTCCGTGTCTGGCGGATTGAACCTCATTGGTTTTGGGGTTATATTTCATGGTGCACGAGCCCAGCGGATACATGCCGGAATCGACCGAAAAGTTCCATTGTGAAAGACGGATGTAGTGACGCACGACATCGACTTCGCTCAGGTCCGGAAAATCCGGACCGGGGCCTTCAAGTTTTTTATCGACCGGATGTTCGGCCACATCGCGTCGGGGAAGCGAAAAACCGCTTCGCCCTTTCTGCCCCTTTTCCCACAAAAGGGGCTCATTGAAGATCAATCCCGTAGTGCCTAACGTTTCTTTCATTGTACGATCTCCTTGATGAGAGTATCCATATCGTCGCGGGTTGTTGTCTCAGTTGCACACAGCACGTAATGGTTTTTTAGCTCCGGATAAAAATCGACCAACGGCAGGCCGGCAATTATTTTTTTCTGCAGCAAATTTTGATAGGTTTTTTCAAAGCCGTCCGGAAACGCGACCACAAACTCATTGAATGTCGGCCGGGAAAACGGCAACTCGAATCCGGCCTGATTCAATGCACCTTTGAGGTACTCGGCCTTATCATAATTGAGCCTGGCCAATTCTTTAAAACCGGAACCGCCCAGCGAAGCCATATAGATGGCGGCTGCCAGCGCGCATAGGCTGTGGTTGGTGCATATATTGGAAGTGGCCTTCTCGCGGCGAATATGCTGCTCCCGGGTGGACAGCGTGAGCACATGTCCCCGGTTGCCTTCTTTGTCCACCGTCTGCCCGACCAGACGCCCCGGCATATTGCGGACATATTTCATCCTGGCGGCAAACATACCCAGGCCCGGGCCGCCGAACGAGTGCGGGATGCCCAAACTCTGGCCCTCACCGCAGGCAATATCGGCGCCGCTCTGCCCCGGGCTTTTATACAGGCCGTAGGCCAGCGGCTCGCTGAAGCATACCACCAGCAGCGTATTTTGGGCCGGCAGTGATGGTTTAATGGCCTCCAGGTTTTCCATACATCCAAAAAAATTCGGTGATTGAACGGCCACCCCCCCCAGATCGTCCATATCCTTCAGCGCGCTTACATCTGTGGAGCCATCTGAAAGATATGGCAACTCTATGATGTTAAAATCGGTGGGCTCAAAATAAGTCGCCAGCACCCGCCGATACATCGGATGCACGGCGCGTGAAACCGCGACCGTTTTTTTGCGTGATACGCGAATGGCCATCAGCATTGCCTCGGCCAGCGCAGAGGCGCCGTCATATTGCGAGGCATTGGCAACCTCCATGCCCAGCAACCGGGCGGTCAGCGTCTGGTACTCATAGATGGCCTGCAGCGTGCCCTGACTGACCTCGGGCTGATAGGGCGTGTAAGCGGTGACAAATTCCGAACGGCCGGCCAGAAATGATGCTGCTGCCGGAACGTAATGCCGATAACTGCCGGCGCCCAAAAACACTTTATATTCCGGCGCGGTTGCCATCGTTTGGGCCAGTCCGTCCATGTGGTCGTTTAATTCCCATTCCGTTAATGCTGCCGGAATTTTGAGCGCTTCTTTACGGCGGCAATCTTCCGGGATATGGGCAAAAAGGCCCTCGAGGCTGTCAATCTTCACCGCTTTAAGCATGGTGGCGATCTCTTGCGCCGTATGGGGTAAATAACGCATGAGGATTATCCTTTCAGCGATTCAACATAAGCATTATTGTCCATCAGGTCATCCATTTCAGGTGGATTATCCGCTTTGACTTCAAGCATCCATCCATCACCGTATGGCGTATTATTCACCTTTTCAGGCGCATCTTCCAGGGTGTCGTTTATGGCAACCACCTCACCGGCGACCGGCATGTAAAGCTCGGAAACCGCCTTGACGGACTCCACCGTGCCAAATTCCTCACCCTGGTCAAAGGTGTCGCCGACCTCCGGTAATTCCACAAAGACGATATCGCCGAGCTGGTCCTGGGCATAATCCGAAATGCCGACCTTTATCGTGTCCCCTCCGCTTCGCGCCCATTCATGAGATTTGGCATAGCGCACATCATCGGGAAAATTGAGTTCATTGAGTTCTTTCATCTCGGTCCTCCTTGATTTTTTCCACCACGAAAGCACGAAATTGTAGAAACACGAAAGAGAATCGGTTTTTTATTTCGTGCTTTTTCAAATTTCGTGTTTTCGTGGTTAAATTATTTCAGGTTAATGGGAAAATATTAGCTTCTATTCTTTAGGTGTTATTCGAGCACGTAGGGAACTTTCAAATTATAGCTTTTGTATACCACAAAGGTTTCCACGGATTGGACATCTTTTATCCTGGAAACCTCCTCGGTATAAAATTCCAGCAAACCGAATCCCGGTTTTAAAAGGACCATGAGTATCAGGTCGAAACGCCCGGTAACGACACTGACCGAAACGACGCCCTTCAGGTTGCTAAATTCTTTGCCCTTGCTGACCAGATCCATACTTTGCAGCTTAACCCCCACAATCACCACCCGATGTCCATCAATGGATTCGGGATTAATGACTCCGTTGATGTTCAGGATGCCTTCTTCCATTAATTTTTGAACGCGCGCCCGCACGGTGTTTTCCGATAAGGCGAGCTCGCGGGCAATCTTCTGGTATGATTTCCGGCCGTTGCGGAGATGCTTGATAATGGCCAGGTTGGTTTTATCGATGTTCATGTGCCTCCGGTTGGTGAAGGTATCACTGAAACATAAAATATTTAAAGAAAATTGCTGAAAGTGTCAATTAATTTTTAGTTTTTTTATGATATCTGCAAAATTATACCAATCATTTTTTTTAATTTAACGGTGCGGTTCCGGCAATCCGACATTTTTACATCCATTAGATGACTGCGCTGAACAGGTTGCACATGAGTCGGTAAGCCGGATGCGCATAGCGGTTGTTTTTATCAACCGGACGGCCCGTGAACGCAAGCGCATTTTTGAGTGAATAAAGTTGAAAAAAAAAACCCCTTGTGTTATGGACGCAATCATTTTTAAGACCTTACCGACAGATGCGTTCATAATCCCTAAACCAAATTACATATCGAAGTGGAAAAGGAGGTTTGCAATGAAAAAAGGATTTCTATTAACCGGCATTATTGTAGGCATTGCAGTCGTCATGGCGCTTTTTGCCTGCGGGCCGAAGGGGCCTGAAACCATCAAGATCGGCATCAATGCGCCCATTACCGGCGACATTCCCAAAGTGGGCGAGGGTACCAAGTTTGCAGCCGAGATGTGGTTGGAAGACATCAACGCGGCCGGGGGACTTCAGGTCGGTGACAAAAAATATAAAGTCGAGCTGGTCATCGAAGACAATGAATCCAAAGCGGAATCGGCGGTAAAAGTGGCCACCAAGCTGATCACCGAGGATGAGGTCCTGGCGATTGTCGGACCGCAATCATCCAAGCAGGCCATACCGGCCGGCGGCAAAGCCAATGAACTCGGCACGCCGATGATCAGTCCCTGGTCGACCAATCCGGATACCACCAAAGATCGTCCGTATGTTTTCCGCGGCTGCTTCCTTGATCCTTTTCAGGGGCCGGTGGCTGCCAATTTTATCAGAGACGAATTCGGGTTCGCCAAGGCGGCGGTGCTCTATGACGTCGCCAGCGACTACCCCAAGGGTCTGGCCGAGTTTTTCAAAGAGGCCTGGGAGAAGAATAACGGTCCCGGTTCGGTGGTGGCCTTTGAAAGCTTTACCACCAAGGACACCGACTTCAGTTCCCAGCTGACCAAGATCATCAACTCGGACGCCGAAGTGCTGTTTACGCCCCAGTATTACAACGAAGTCGCTTTGATCGTTCAACAGGCCCATCAACTGGGCTGGGACAAACCCATTGTCGGCAGCGACAGCTGGGGTTCGGCCGAGACCGTCAAGCTTTGCGGCAAGGACTGCTACGGGTTGTTTTTCAGCACTCACTACGCGGCCGCCGGTGCGACCGGTGCCACCAAGGAGTTTATCGACCGTTACAATCAAAAACACGGGTACGTGCCGGATGATGTCGGCGCTTTGACCTGGGACAGCATCCGTCTGCTGCAGCAGGCGATCCAAAATACCGGCGGTTTGACCGGTGACATCAAAAAGGACCGCACGGCGGTGCGCGACCAGCTGGCCCAAATTAAAGATTTTGAAGGCATTACCGGTAAAATGACCTTTACCGAGGAGGGCGACCCGATCAAATGCGCGGTCATCGTGCGCATCAGCGACGCCGGTGAATTCGAGTTTTACAAATCGGTGTGTCCGTAAAAAATATTGGGTTCAAGGTTCACCCGCCTTCGCTAACGCTCCCGGCTTCGCTT
>JASFGN010000142.1:0-7033 GCA_050123735.1 Desulfobacterales bacterium
AAACCTACAATTTTAGCCACTTATTTTTGAAAAAACATCCTGAATCTGATGCCGGCGCCTTCAAATGAGGTCCTTACAATTTCGCCGTTGGCCATGATTGTCTTGCGCACACCGGGGAAATCGAATTTGATGGCGATCTCCTGACCCACAAATAAGCGCTGGCTGGTATCAATAAAAACGCCACCTGAACTGATATTATTGATGGGGGCCTGAAAATCGCCCTCCATGGTCTGGCAATCCGCTACAAGCAGTCGGGGTCCGTTGACATTTTTGCGGGCATCTTGTCTTCTTTCCAAACTTTCGATTTGGCCATTTGGGATAAAGGGGCTGTACATCTTAGCAGTTTTCCTCGTTTATTTTTTGACGTTCGCTTACCCTTCTGATGCCAGTATCCAGACATACAAGTGTTGTGCCAAATTTTTAACCATCTGATATTACTTTAATTTTTAATGAACAGGGTGTCTTTTCTCGTCCAAAAATTATACAAAATGAAACATGCCTGTGATTTTTTTTAAACAGATGAATGCGGTGCCCAGTTGACCATATGAAAGCGTGGATGAAAGCAACCATTATCATCCACGCTTTCGGCCATTGCTGGCAATCAGGTGCTGGTTTGCGGCATTTCGTCTCCGCTCACGCTTATGGGCACGCCTTCATATGGCGTTCGTCGAGTTGACTTATAGGACCGCGGGTCTCGCATCATCTTTAAAATATCGATGCTGTCTTTGAGTCCCTTGTTTATGCGACACATTTCAAGGGCCATGCCGACGACCTGTGCTACGGCCTGGACGAAATTGACGTCATTCAAGGTAAATTCCCAGGGATCGGCGGTGTAAACCCGCATGCTTCCGATGAGCCGATCCCCGATAATGATCGGTACCGCAAGAATCGAGGCGATGCCTTCTTTTTTGGCCGCTTCAGGGTATTGAAGCCGGGGGTCATCGTTCACATCAAAAATGGCGACCGGCTGGCCATCCTGGAGGGATGACGCAATCGAATGCAGGGCACTGATCGGTCCTTTGTTTAGATAATCATTGCTCAATCCATAGCTGCCGGCGAGTTTGAGCTCTTTGCTCTTAGGGCTGAAGAGGAACAGCGTGCAACCCTTAACCTTGAGGGCGTGGGTGACACCTTCCACGGTGATCAAGATAATTTCTTCCGGATCCCGAATCATGGAAATGGCTTTGGTAATGCGAATCAGGGTTTCATAGTTAACAGTGGGCTTGTCCATGGTAACCTCCTTCCTGTTGTGTGGTGAATTGCCTGGAGGGGCTCAACACGACTGAAAAAACATTCGGGTTACCCTGCCGATTGTCATGAACCGTAAACAGAAGATTCGATATAAGTCCGGTGATGATTAAGGCCGTCGAAGTCGTTTAAGCATCGCCGCCGAATAATAAATCGGTGTTCGCGGAGTACGGTGAGAAGTCGCTTTAGGAAAAGCCAACTCAGTGGTCGGATGCAACGGTATTTTCCGCTGCCGGTGTACTGTGATCAGAAAAGTGACCCAGTCCCCTCACAATATAAATTAAGCGTTTGAGTATTTGATTACAAGAAAAAAATTAGAAACGCTCAATTTAGTCCAGGCTGTTGAAAAGGGCGAACAGTAAACCCCGGATTTTCGGGGACATCTCGTCAAATTGCATGCCGATGGCCAGGGCTTTGGCCCCGCTATGGACAACTTCGCGGCGCCAGGCGATCTTACCGGAGATTTTCAGCAGCAGGGTGTGGGTGACCACACTGACATATATTTTCGCATTTGCTGCCCTATCGTGCAGAGAAGCGATGTTCCAGGGCGCGAATATTTTGGAAGAATCAACAATGATGCTCATGCCCCCAATCGAAATATCTTCTGATGCGCCCTCAAGGTATATGGCTTCATCGGGTGAATGCTCCGGATATATCTCAAGCTCCAGCATCAGGAAAAATTTATGGCGGGTTTCCTTTCGGATCGTTTCTGCAGATTCCTCCTGGTCGGACATCGAGCGGATACTTAACAGGTCGATAATGCCCAGCTCGATGTTGGGGTACTTACGGCAGATGCGCATGAGTTTTTCTTTGGGGACCCTCACCAACTCTGTCGCTTCTATGGTTTCAACGTAGGATTGGGACCGTTGTTCTTTGTTGAAGGGATAAATATCACCAAAAAAATCATTTTCGGTCAACTCCAGGGTGGGTTTACGAAAGACTTTTCTCTGATTTTGCAGCGTCAGGTAAATCGAATCCCTCAGTCGGCCGGATACGATGAAAAACAGATGATCTTCAGGATCACCAATTTCCTTGACCACCTGATTGGCCGGCAAACGCACATTTTCAAACAGAGAGCAGAGCGCCTTTAGCTCATGGATGGTTAATTTAGAAAAGAAATGGCCGATGGGCAGTTTTTTATTCCGGCTGCTATCGAGCTCGGTTAAAAAGGCCTTTACATTTTGATCGGAAGGCATCTCAATGTGCCACTGGGAAATTTTGGCGACAATCGCCGGCAACATCTTGCCGCTGTTCAAAAACAGGATAGCGGCGCGATTGTAGGCCTTGGCCGCCGCATCGTGCATCCGATTTTTTAAAAGCAAGTCCGCATAAATTCTAACCAGCTCAGGATTATCCGGGAATTTAGCTAAAATTTCGAGCATCAATTCAATCGAGTTGATCACAATTGACCCTTCAATAATATGCTCGATGGTGTTTTTATCGATTTTAAATTGGTGCAGCGCAGATTTTTTTATAAATTCAGGTACTTTCAATTAAACCACCTTTTAGCTGTATGTGCGGGTCCGTTCAGAATTTTTTCTAAGGTCAAAAGTTGCATCTGCCCGAAAAAAGATGGAATTAATATCGGCAATTTCCTGTAAAATCTTAAGATGTTAAATAAATAAAGATTTTAACTGCCGCGCCGATAATGAATTTATGAGACAGGATGAGAGACGCAAAAACCCCAGAGTTCGCATTTGTGATCCGATCGCCTTTTTAAGTCTGGATTCGGGCGGCCGTTCATCGCATCACAACGTCGCCATGGTTCGCGATGTGAGCAAGACGGGGATCCGCATCGAAACATTTCAGGCCATCAGCTCGGAAGACATCGTCTTGATGTTTTTTGATTTAGATAAGAAACAAATGGAAGTGAGGGGCGCGGTTATTTATTGCGTCAAAAATGATAGCGGTCTGTATGATGTCGGCATCAACCTGGCCGGCACTTCCTCAGAAAACCGGGAATTTGTCGCGGCACTGGTTAAATCCTACCACTATTTGAAGAAAAAATCGCACCTCTTCATTTCACCCGGCCTTCAGAATTAGTGAATTCGCTGGTGGGCTAAATAGTGGTCGGGTTCAATGGTCAAATAGTCGCACGGTCAATTCGTCAACAAAGGCATCGAACAGGTGGCGTCTAAAAGCGAAGAATAGTGCCAACCGCTTAGCCAGAAAGTTCTACGCAATCTGTCCAGAGGAACGCCCGTTAAATTAAAAGATAATTTTTGTAAGGATCGAATTCAATTAGTATCGGCGATAATCTCATTTCCGTTTTGGGGCTAGAAACTTATAATTTAATGGGCGTCCCCCTGTTTATACCGCTTTTCGCTTGTCTTGTATTTTCACCTTATTGACCCCATCTTATTTTTCCGCTATCAATTTCGATGTTGAACGCGCAGATGCTGTTTTAAAAGGAGGATATCCATGAGTTGGTTTGGAAAATTAACACTCGGATCACTGGGAATGCTGGTGGGCGGACCCCTGGGTGCGATCGCCGGAGCAGCGCTGGGGCATGTTCTGATCGATAAAAAGGCCGATTTTATCACACAGGATCCCAGGGCCATACCGCGATCCGAAATTGAATATGCCGAGCAAACCCAGGCGGCCTTTTTTATCAGCTTGTTTTCAATTTTGGGCAAGCTTTCCAAAATAGACGGGGTGGTCACCAGAGATGAAATTGCCGTTGTGCAGGATTTTATCAACGGCTTGCCGATTCACGAAACCGAAAAGCAATTTGCCCGCCAGATTTTCAACGAGGCCAAAGATTCACCCTACCGGATCGATGATTTTGCCGCCCAGTTGTACCAGGTGGTAAAAGACCAGCCCCCTTTGATTCATTCCTATTTTGATCTCCTATTCAAAATTGTTGCGGCCGACGGCACTTTTCATTCTGCCGAAGAAGCCGCATTAAAGCGCGTCAAAGAAATTTTTAACATCGGCGATAAGCAATATGAAGACATAAAAGCGCTCTATTTCAATGACCTCGATAAACACTACAAAATGCTGAACTGCACACCTGAATCAACAAACGAGGAAATCAAATCCAATTACAAAAAATTGGTAAAAGACTTTCATCCCGATGTCATCATCTCAAAAGGGCTTCCGGAGGAATTTATTGACTTTGCTTCAAACCGCTTCCGTGAAATCCAGGAAAGTTACCAAAAGATAAGGCAGGAACGAAACTTCTGATTCAAAAATGCAGGGACCCCAACGCTAAATATCTACTTAAAAAAATCTAATAATGCCAGCAAAATGTAGTAAATGCCAAATGGAAATCAAGGCCGGCGAAGCGCACCAGCATCAATCCAGGATAGTGTGTGAAGAATGCTTACTGGATACCCGTGCGGCGCGGAAGCGCAAAACACACTGGCAGTATCTTAAATCCATAAAAACCGATTATTTAATTTCGGCTAAAAAAGATTCCTTTTAGCGATATGGGGATCACCATAGCGATTAAAGCCGCGGCTGTTCTTTTGTTCGTCTGACAAATCTAGAAGGGGTTTCAAAACCCCATCTGAGGCCCAATGACTGCGTTGCCCCGCAAGGCGGGATTCGCATCTGATTCAATAAACCAGGGTGCAGCACAGGCCTCCGGTAAATGCTCACATACCCCCATGTATGCTGCGCTTTCCCGCTCGGTCTGCGCCTTGCCCTTGGACCTGATCTGAGGTTTTGAAACCACTTCTAAACAACCAACAATCACCGAAAAGACCCGGGAGGCAAACATGCTGTTTTTCCAGATCGTGGGAATTGTTTTTGTTGCCCTCTTGCTGATTATCATTGTCTTATTTTTTCTGTATCTGCTTTTCAGAAAAGATGTCACGCCGCTGATTGCCGATGAGGAAATGCCGGTTCTTCTACCGCTGCCGATCCCGACGAAGAACAGGCCCTTTATCATGCGAGTGCTGGTGTGGTTGTTTGATATTCGCAAATGGCAACTCGTCCAAAACTGGCATTTTAAGCTGGACAACGGCGTTGAAATCGTCCTTCCAAAAGATTTCAGATTTGACGGCGCCTCGATTCCCCGTATTTTCTGGGCCATTCTCAGCCCGGTGGGGTTGCTGTTAATTCCCGGCTTGATACATGATTATGGATACCGCTTTAATCAATTATGGCGCAAAAACGCCAGCGGTCAAATCGAGCCGTATATGGAAAACGCCGGGCGCAAGTTTTGGGATGATCTGTTCCAAGATGTCGGTATTCAGGTCAATGGTTTTGCCATTATTGATTTTATCGCCTGGATCGGCGTTCGCATCGGTGGATGTTTTGCCTGGCGCAAACACCGGCAGGAAAATGAAATCCCGCAACCGCCCGTTATTTGAATATGTTTAAATGATCGCGAGAGGAATTGACAGATGAGCAGCCTTTTTCTGATCGGCATTGCCGTTATGGCCGGGGTTGCGGTGACCCTGCAGGCGCAGTTCATGGGTTTGCTGGACCGCTCTATGGGGACACTGACCAGTGTATTTATCACCTATGCCGGCGGCGGGCTTGTGATAACATTGATGCTGGCCGCTATGCGCGGCGGCAATCTTAGAAACTGGCAAAGTGTTCCGTGGTATGCTTTCGGTGCCGGATTACTGGGCCTGGTTATTGTCGGATCCATCGGTTATGTCGTGCCCCGGTTGGGGGTTGCCAAAGGATTTACGTTGATCGTCGCCTCCCAGTTTCTGATTGCTTCTTTGATTGATCATTTCGGTTTTTTCGGCGCAACAGTGCGCCCGATGGAAGTAACGCGTCTGGTGGGCCTATGCTTTATGCTGCTGGGGGTTTGGCTGGTGGTCCGATAATTTTTTGTCAACCGGTTGTGTTTTCGGCAAGCCTTCTCTTATGAATATCAGAATGATTACCTTCGATTTTCAGGTCGAATTCCAAAATAATGGCGGGTAAGGCAGGTGATCAGCTTGAATCGAAAACCGAAGTTGAGGGCCTGGGCTGCAATCTTGATAATCGGATGGCTGTCAAGTGTTGTTGCATGTGCCCATACCCGAGGGTCTGACATCGGCACCCTGCGCCACGACGGGCTCAAGCGCGAATATATTCTATATCGGCCATCCGCCCTGGCGGCACCTGCCATCGAGCGACCGCTGCTGGTGGTGCTGCACGGTGGTGGCGGCACCTACAAGCATATGCTGCGACTCACAAGTGAGCGGTTCAACCAATTGGCCGAGCGTGATGGCTTTTTTGTGGTTTACCCGCAGGGCATTGACAAATCCTGGAAAACAAAAAAAGACCCCGCGGATTGTCAGGGCAATCCGACGGGGTCTTGGCGCTTCGCACATGCAACGGATGCAGTGGGTTAAAGGCTGATATTCATGTGACGAAGCGTTTCGTAGGTTAAACCGCCTTCAGCGAGGTTGTTGGTCCGCTGGTAGGACTTGAGCGCAGCCTGGGTCTGATACCCAATGACGCCGTCGATGGGTCCGGGATTATGCCCGGCATCGCGTAGACTCATCTGGACTTGTCTGATGATCGAAGCGTTGACATTGGTTTCACACAGAATTCTGCGCCATTCCATGCTGCCGTCGCTGACCATTTCAGTCCGGGTAATGGTCTGGTATTCAGCGGGGATCGTAATTTTACGCTCCTGTTCCGGTGCCAGCATTTTACGGACTTTGACGGTTTTGTATTCAGCCGGAATTGCGATTCTGCGTTCTTTGGGCGGTTCCACCATAACCCGTTTCTTGATGGTCTGGTGTTCAGCCGGGATGAAGAATTCTTTGGTGGTCGGCGGGCTGACCATTACCCGCTTGGTTACGGTTTTATATGATGCCGGCACTTCTACCAG
>JASFGN010000143.1:0-7018 GCA_050123735.1 Desulfobacterales bacterium
GCAATTGAGTTACAGAAGAATAAAGCCTAACGCCTCAAAAATCAATATATCCTTTATGTCAAATTCTTATTGTCACTATCAGTTCGGTTGATTTAATGAATTAAGATGATTTCCCGGCGCCATAATTCACAAACATCAAATCTCAAATAACAAATAGCAAACAAATCACAATGATCAAAATTCAAAATCCCAAACGTTTGGATCATTGGACAGTTGAAATTTGGGATTTATTTGTAATTTGGTGCTTGAGATTTTTCCTTTTTTATTTGATTTTAAGCCAGACCCGTAGCAACTCACTGGCCCCCCAGGCCTGCGCATCACATCCGCCCGGTGTGTGCGGATAATCGCCGTCTAATACCTCCGGAACATGACCCAGGCAGCCATGCTCTAAGAGAAGCGCTCCGCTGGATAGCCAGGCCAAAGCGGTTGCTTGGCCTTCTTCACCGTAGGTCATGGCCCATGCTTCACAAAAGGAAGGAAACGGCCAGGTCCAGGCCGTGCCGTTATGATAGGCGGGCTTGCGTCGCCTGTCTTCATCGCCTTCATATTTTCCCCAGTAAGGATGGCGGGGATCATTGATCAGGGCGCCCTGGTGTATGATTTTAATCTCATGCCGGACGGGCCGGTCGGCCAGGCTACGAATGGCACCCGGCACCAGAAGTGTTTCACAGGCAGCCAGAATGTCCCGGCACTTGTCCTTATCCGTAAGGGCACCCAGGGTGATGGCCAGAAGCTGGTTGGGGCGCAGGGCGTCATCGGCGATGGCATCCCGGGCCGCCTGGGCGGCAGGGGCGTGCAGACAATCCGATAGAAATGCTAATTCCGGCTGCCAGAAATATGTCAGGATCGAGTGTTGGACCTGTTGGGCCAGTTGATGCCAATTTGAGCGGGATTCAGCTGAATCGATTTCAGCCAAAAAGCTCAGGGCGGCAAACCATAAGGCCTGGATTTCGATCGGGTAGCCCTGCCGGGGTGTGCCGGCCGGGTGGTTGGTGTCCATCCAGCTAAAATGGGTTGGGCTGAAAATCAATCCCGATTCCGGGTCCATGTGCACGCCGTTGAGAGCACCCTTTTTTAGGGATCGACCGATGGACAGCAGGATTTGTCTCAGCGAGCGTCCCCCACAATCGGTTTCCAGCAATGAGTCGTCAGCCTGCGCTCGGACCCAATCAGCGCTGGCGGTAATCAGCCAGAGCGGCGCGTCGGACGTACTGCGGTTGGCGTCATTTTCGGCCTGTATCATGTTCGGCAGGGTACCGTTTTTTTCAAAGCGCGCAAATTGGATGAGAATAGCGCGGGCCATTGCTGCTTTTCCGGCGGCTGCCAGCCCGCGCACAAATATGAGCGCATCCCGTCCCCAGTCCAGAAACCAGGGGTAGCCGGCAATAACGGACTTCAAATCACCCCGTCTAACGACATAATGGTCCAGATTGCGTCTGAGAATGTCGCTGGCCGCTATCTGAGAATCATTTTCTGCTGCGGCCGGTGCCTTCGTGAAATCGGCAGCAGACGTGCCTTTCCCGGTTAGATCTTGTGCCTTGCCGGCGGTGGCCGTAAGGGTGACGGACCGATTGCCTTCGATATAAACCGACAGATAACCCGGGCTAAACAGATCTGAATCCGGATCATGGCCTCGGCGGGCATCCTGTCGGCGATGGATCATGTAAAGCCATTCCGGTTGCGGCACAAAGGCGGCCTTATCCATCTGGATGCGAAGTTGATGGCCGGCGTCCGGCCTAAAATCAAAGCCATTGGAAAAAGCAGCCACGGCCTGCGGCCATTGATCTTCAGGGCCTTGATAGGCCTTGGTGGCCGCATGAAAATTGCGGCTTTCGATATCCGGCCGCAAGATGATCTCAACCGGTTCCGAATCCGCCAGGCGTTGCGGCCGATCTTCGGCCGGATGCCGAAAAAAGAGCAAGGCCACCGAATTTTGGTCCGCAACCATTGCCATCCGGACGGTCAGCAAAACATGTTCACCCTGACCGGTGGGAACATGATATTGCCAGGAGCCGCTGCCATCCGTGGATGTGCGGAATTTTTCGAGGCAATCCATATTTAAAGCCTGTGAATAGCCCTGATAAACCACCCAGGCCCGACAGCGGCTGAACATGATCCAGCGATCTTCAGGAACATCCGGATGGAGGTTGGCCGCCAGCAGCCCGTCGTAGCGGCTGTGCAGCTCGCCCCAGGCGACCGGGCTGTGCAGCATCGCCCCGCGACCGTTGGTCGCCAGAAAGGTAAACGCTTCGGCGAGCAGTTCTGAATGGGTAAATGCCTGCTTGACGGGCAGATCCTTGACGGCGGGCAGCAACGCCACATGGCCTTCCGCATGCTGACAACCGGACGGCTGCGCCTGATCGTAAACGGACAGAGACAGGGTGCAGCGCTGCATGGTTTGCGGAACCGCCGGCGGCAAAAATAACACAAAATGATTTTCAGCGGCGGTCGGCAGGCTGGCTTCCGAAGCGAGCGTCCGGTCTCCATCGGCCAGGCGGGCCCGGAAAGCGCGATCAGCGCATATGAGTAAAAAATGATCCGGCGGAATCATGACTTCCCGCCGCAAATCCTGCGGCCATTGCCAGCTGATGACCCGCGGCGGCCCACCATTGGAAACGTGCTGTTTGCAAAACGCCAGCGGATCTTCTTTTAGCTGTTGCACCGCCTGTGAGCGATCAAAATGGGTGAATTGATCTATACCCCGGAAGAAAGAAACGACCTGCAGCGCTTTGGCCGACAGGCGCTGATATTCGATGCGCTCGGGCAGCGCGAAAGGATCTGCAGGATACCGGCCGGCTTGCCGCAATGCCTCTGCCTGAGAGGAAAGACAAAGCACCTCGCCGGGTTTCAGCTGAAGGGTTTGCAAGCCATCGGATGTGGCAGTTTCTATTGTATGTCCGGCGAGCAGATCATAAAAAACCGATGAATCAAGCCCTGTTGATGCAGCGTCCCAGGTTGCGACAATCCGGTTTTCAGTATCCAGATTGACAACGATCAACAGCTTTTTCCCGGAGGGGCGATGGTGCCGCAGCAAGACGATGGTATTACCGTCATTTTGCTGATGCATGCTCAAAGAGACTTCTTCGTGAAATGCCGGGTGGACCTTCAACAGATGGTTCAAGCGCCGAATCTCGGCAATCTGGTTGGATGCCGAGCCCCAGTTGAGCGAGGTGGCGTCGTGGACATTTATTTTTTCTGTGGCAAGCCACTCGACACCATTGGCAAAACCAAACGCTCCATTGAGCGAACTCAGGGCGCACAGGGCAGTCCGCATGCGGGCGTAGGTTTCAGATTTTTTTGCCAGTCTGGGATTATCGTGGGTTTCGGCAAAATGCACGGTGATCCCGTCTTGGCTCGAAATGTCGATGGCCTCGGGCAGGTAATGTTCGATCTGAGGGCGGTCGTAGTTTTGAAACAGCTCGGAATAGGCCCAGTTTAAATTGGCGCGGTTTAGCAGATCGCGGGTCACGGAAATTTTACCGCCCAGACCTTCGAGTAAAAAAATCACATCCGGAAATTGGGTCCGTACTTTGGCAACGATATAGCGCCAGGCCTTCAGCGGTATCATGTATCCGGCATCGCAGCGGAAACCGTCCACCCCCCGCCGACACCACTTGAGAAACACATCCGCCATGTACTGCCACAGGTCGGGCTGGGAATAATCTAATTTCGTCAGATCCTCCCAGGCAACGCCCCAGGCGCCCGGCACCTCGATGCGGCCTTCGGGGCTTCTGACCAGCCATTGCGGATGGGTTTCGTGCAGGCGCGCGGCCCAGCCGGTATGATTGATGGCAATGTCAATCAGGATTTTGGCATTGCGCCGGTGCACGGCATCCACCAGTTCGATGAATTGCTCCAGGGGGGTGGCATGCGGATCGAATTCCGCCAGGGCGGGATCAACCTCGGTAAAGCTCAAGGCGGCGTAAGGGCTGCCGAATCTTCCCATGCGCCCATAGGTGGTCGGGGTGGGGTGGATGGGAAGCAGCATCAGCAAACGGCACCCGAGCTCACCGATGATAAAATCGAGTTCTGCAATCAGGTCACGAAAGGTACCCGATGGCGGAATAACGGCGTAACCGCTTTTATCCAGCTTCTGAACGCACTGGGCATCAGATAAACTCAGCTCCCGCCGGCCGGCCTTGTTGGGACCGAATTGGCGCACAAAGGCATTGTATATGATGTTGGCACAACAGGCGTCGGCCGAGTCCACATTAATAGCTGTGTTTAACCCCGGCGGCCATGTGGGCTGGGTTTCGCCTTCTTTTAAAAAATAACACTTTGCTTCGAAATGACCGGCTTCGCACAGCGGCAGCGTCGCTGCAAAACGCCGCTCATCCAGACGCTGCATGGGAAGATCGAACCAGGCTTTACCGAGCGGCGTTTTTTTCTCTTCGATCTCCCGGATAATTTCATCTCTGATGATACTGGCATAACCGATATTGGTGCGCACCCATGCGGTACCGGCCTGGGAGCATGGCAGCTGGAGGGTTAAATGGAGCAGGTCTCCGCAGAAGCGCACCAGACGGGTACCTGGAGCAGGATCCTGAATTATTTGTTCGTCATGAGTCATTTCAGCAGGACTGAGTCATTTCGGTAGCGAGTCCTCTTTTGGTAAACCGTATGCGAATCAGCGACGTCGTTTTGTGACAAGCATGCTTGAAAAGATATCGCGCCTCCCGGGTGAATGCTTAATATTATGGGCAGATGCGGTTGAGCCGTGCCAAACTGAGTTTACATGCGCCAGCCGCTGGTATATATATTATAGCGAAATTCTCCTTGAAAAACCAAAAATATAAGCTTATGAAATATTTATAGATATGGCAGAATGGCGTTTGTCCGCAAACACCAACGATTACCTGGATCTTGCACGGGTCGGGGGCTTTCATATTCATTTTCGTTCAAGATTCAGGTGTTAACTGTATACCGAACCCGCTTGAATGCCAATAGCCTTGATTATAAAATGGAAAAATTCAACATGAGAAACCGTTATTTTATTATCTGTTTTGTGTCTGTTGCTGTTTGCCCTTTTCTTCTCCAGCCCCTGCTGCCGGTCAAACATGTTGGCAGCGTCCATGCCGCTCAGCTGGAGCTGTTTCAGGCGCTAATGGCGGAAGATATTGTTTCCAATGCCCCGTATCATCCGACGGTTGTTTTCTCAGTCAAACAAAAAAAGGCCGTCTGTTTTACGGTATTCAACCAGGTGCCGCAAAAATTGATTATCTACCATAACTGGTATCATCGCGATGTGCCCAGCGCTAAAATTCGGCTAACCCTCAAGCCGCCCCGCTGGTCAACTTACAGCAGCATCGAACTCAACAAGACCGATATTGGACCCTGGCGGGTAGAAATAACCGATGAAACCGAAAATGTCCTGGAAGTTCTAAGATTCAGTGTTACGGAATGATCGTAATGGAAAATTTTCTTTTATTCATATCCACCATTCGCTGGCAGGATATTGTTGATATCAGCGTAAACAGCTATATTCTTTTCCGCTTTTACGTTCTTTTCAGAGGTACCAATGTTTTCCGGGTCCTCATCGGCATGACCGTTTTATGGTTTTTGCAACGCATCGCCGTCTCTTTGGGGCTTATCGTCACCAGCTGGGTCGTACAGGGCATTGTGGCGGTCGGGGCCATTATTATCATTGTCGTGTTTCGCAATGAAATTCGCCGGGTATTGCAGGCCAAGAATTTAAAGTCCATTCTCTGGGGGCTGTCTTACAAGACGGCCACGACGCCCACCGAAATTATTGCCGACACCGTATTTCAGATGGCCGACCGCAAATGCGGCGCCCTGATCGTTTTTCCGGGCAAGGAGGATCTGAGCGGGGTGGTGCAGGGCGGTACGCCCTGGAAAGGCCTGATCACCAGAGAAATGATTGCCAGTATCTTTTGGCCCGATAATCCGGTTCACGATGGTGCCGCCATTGTCCAGGGAGATCAGATAACGGTTGTGGGTACAATTCTGCCGTTATCCGAGCGTGACGACATGCCTTCCCATTATGGCACCCGGCATCGCGCGGCTCTGGGGCTGGCCGAAGCAACCGATGCGCTGGTTATCGTCATTTCGGAGGAAAGAGGTGATGTGCTGGTTGCCAAGGGCAACCGCCTGCGCGAAATCAAGCAGAAACAGACGCTGGAGAAAAACATACAGGAGCATTTGGGCACCGCAGCCGTTGACAAAGGGGCTGCACGAAAAGAAAGTCTTGAAATCGCATCTGCCGCCATGCTGTCCATCCTGTTTATCACCGGCATCTGGTTCAGTGTTTCCAGGGGGCAGGATACGCTGGTATCTTTAGATATCCCGGTAGATTATACCAATCGGACAGCCGGCACCGAAATCATTGATACATCGGTAAAATCCGTCAGTCTGGTGTTAAGCGGGTCAGGTGCTCTGGTCAAATCCATCACACCGGATCAAGTCGGCGTTCGGTTGGATTTAAGCAAAACCAGCGTTGGCCGTAACACATTCACGATTACGTCTGATAACATTTCGCTGCCGCCCGGGATTGTGCTGCGTGAAGTTACGCCATCTGAGGTCGAAGTTTACATCGATGAGACCATCCAGCAGGAATTGCCGGTCCAGATCGATTGGGTCGGCAAACTTCCCGACAATCTCATTTTGCTGGAAGCGATAACCGATCCGAGCTCGGTTAAAATCGCCGGCAGCAAAAGCATCATTGAAGAAATCAAGACAATCTACACAGAAAAAGTCCTGCTCGATGAATTAAGCGGTACAGGCCAATTAACGGCCAAGCTGGTTTTGAGTCCGGCATCTTTGAAAATGGCTCCCGGCTTCAAGGATGAGGTTACGATTCAATATGTGATTCGAGAAAGAGAATAGAAGTGGTTTCAAAGCCCCATCTAAGGTCCAATGGCTGCGTTGCCCTGTGCATTGAAATGCTCACGTACTAACGTGTACGCTCCGCTTCCAATGCGCGGGGCGCCTTGCCCTTGAACCTGATCTGAGGCTTTGAAACCACTTCTTCAAAATTGTGGCTCAATTGGCAGAGCCATCA